>NZ_PVWO01000567.1 GCF_003003845.1 Chamaesiphon polymorphus CCALA 037
TACTTAGCGATGATCCGTATCATGGTTAGGCGTTTGGCATAAAATTTAACTCTCTCCTGACTTTTCAAACATCCTCTAAGACGATCGCGGATGGCATTTGAATAGTGGCTGGTGAGCATTAAATAAGGCAGTTCGATCTAGAAGATCCAATAGTACGGAACTAAGCAGGTTTCATAACGATACCGATCGGTAACTTAATTATGGCTGACCGATCGTGAATAATGAAAGTGGGTCAGTCATTACTACAAATAATTAACTCATACTTCAGACGATCGCGACTCGTCCTCTGTGAGTTAGTTAGTGGGTAATGCGAACTCTGCTATGGTGCTAGAATAGGCGATCGAGCCAAGCCCAGCCACAACTTTCTCAATCAGATGAATTACGATCGATAATTTTCCAGTTTAGGGAAAGCAAAGATCGGAGCTTTGTTATTATCCAATTGGATTCATAACATAAATATAAAGCAATATTGCTTTTGAGATTTATTTCAGCTCCCCAGGAAAAGTATATACAAAAGCCAGCTATTTTGATACTAACAATTTACGGCGATCGCTGGCTCATTCCGTAGCTTGAAAGATAAATGTGACTAAATCGCCTTTGCCCAGACCGATGCGATCGCCAGCACGCAATGCATGTCGATTGCCTTTTGCTAAAACATTGTGGTTGATATAAGTGCCATTGGCACTGCCGACATCCTCAATGTAATATCGATCTTCTTCAACGCGAATATTGGCATGAACTCGCGATACGACCTCCGCACAAGGGAAACTCGACACATCGATATCTGGAGCCACCAGATCGTTAGGTTTGCCCAAGTGAACGACTTCTAATTGTGGCGGTATTTGCAAAATTGTATTTGTTTGCAAATGCAGCAATTGATATGTTGCGATCGGCGGTTGAGGGATTGTGTCTGGCTGGTCCTTTTGCCGGTTGTGGAATTACAGCAACTGGTTCTACAGGGGCTGATGCTGAGGGCACCTCTAGGGCTGGCTCTTCTAGAGGGGCTGTTACTGAAGGTTCCTCTACGACTGGCTCTTCTAGAGGGGCTGTTGCCGAAGGTTCCTCTGCGGCTTCAACCGTCGGTGTTTCAGCTTGCGAGACAACGCTGGCAACAGTCGGTGCCGCAGGGAGCGGCATCGCAAAAATATCTGCTTCTGGAGTCAATACGGTGGGTGGCAAACCGACACTGGGTGCGGCAGGTGCGCCTGTGGCCGCAACTGGATCGGGTGGCGGTAGTAAAATTGGCGATGATGTCGCTGCTGGGGGTTTGAGATTGTAACCGCATTGTCCGCAAAACGTTGCATCTACTTGAATCGATGCCCCACAGTTCGGACAAGCTTTCGTCGCTGGCAAGGCGGTATAGCAAGCTTCGCAGTTAGTCGCTCCTTCCGGATTGTCGTGTTTACAGTTTGGACAGACGATCATAAATTAGATGTTAACTTTTGTCGTGTTTACAGTTTGGAGAGCCGATCGTGATTAGATGTTAACTTTTCAAAGACTGGTATCGAGCGTTAGGATTGACGATCGTCAAAAATGTAATTTTAAGTGGCAATCGCTTAACTTATATTTACAGTTCGATCTGACGATCGTCAAAACCGAAGATTTTAAGTTACAAATGCTTATACTGTTTCGATTTTACCAGAGTTATGGGTGGGCGGCGGCAAAGTGTAGTTACTTTAACTGGCGATCGCTAAGTCCTTGCCTGCATCGGCGTCTAGCAGCCATAGGAGTTCGCCTTGGGGTTGGATGCCGCGCGCTGGATAAGTATCGGCATCACCTGTGGGTGCGAAAATTTCGCCCAGTGCAGTTTGCTTACTCGCCCCAGAAATGAGGAAGATCGTGCTCCGCGCTCGATCGATGAGGGGATAGGTAAAAGTGATCCGGGGTTGCCCATCTTTTTCACCGACGGTTACCAATCGATCGCGGACGGATAAAGCCGCTGTATGGGGGAATAACGAGGCCGTATGCCCATCATCTCCCATCCCCAGCAGGATGAGATCGAAAGCGGGAATCGACCCAGCTTCTAGCCCAAAATCGGCCAAAATCTGGCGATCGTACTCCGCCGCCGCCTGTTGAGGATCGGCAAAATTTGTAGGCATGGGGTGAATATTGGCAGCCGGAATGGGGCATGAGTCGAGCCAGATCCGTTTGGTCATCCCATAGTTGCTATCAGGATGGCTGGGGGGCACATAGCGTTCGTCACCCCAATAAATCCCAATTCGATCCCAAGGTAAGTCGGCTTGAGCCAGAGCCGCGTACAATGGTTGCGGAGTCGAACCGCCAGACAAGGCAATCGTACACCGCTGACGCTCGTCAACCGCCGTGCGGATCCGTGCCACCATCAGGTCAAAAGCCGCCGACACTAATGCCTGCCTGTCAGGATAAATCAGAACTTTGTGCGTCATAAAAATCGAGATAGCAGATAAACTGAATAATTAGATTTTAGGCCAGACATGAGCGCGTTCGCGTTGGAGTAGCCTCTGCCTTTGCAGAAGCGTTGCGTTAGCAAATCGATGGGAACTTCCCCAAAACAAGATAATCTAGATTTTTAGCTCCCTCCACTAAGCGTTTACCATTCACTCCTCGATCGGAGTGACGATCTTAACATCTCCATAATTTAGAGTATGCAACCTACCGTCAGTAGTTTTTTGACTCCCCTCGCGCTCAAAACCGCAGGTGTAGTATTGATTCTGTCTTTACCAATCGATCTGGCATTTACACTTTTGTTTGTGCCCGAAAGTGTGGGAGCCGATCCAACTCAGTGGTGGCTGATGGCAACTAGTCAACTCGCCCAGCGCGGCTTATTACCTCTAGTCGGGATTGCCTTTATTGCCATCGGCGACTGGATCGAGATTGTTTCGACAGAGGATGGCGGTAGCAGAGGCAATGGCTGGAGAATCGTTGTTTTTTCGCTATCTAGTTTGTTGGGCTTGATTTTTTTGATGATTATTCCCTTTCAATTACTGACTACTAACACGCTCCAAAATCAAAAACTCAAAACGATCGATGATACGGTCGCTCAAAGAAAAGCTGAGGTCAAGTCCCAAAATAAAGATAAAATCCAACAACAGATTACGGCGATCGATGCAGAGATTAAAAGCGGCAGAGTCCAAGGTCAAGCCGCTAACGATCTCAAAAATACTAGAGGCAATCTGCAATTGCTCCTCAACGATCCCAAAAAACTCGCTCAAGAAGTCGATAATATCGTCAAACAGTTGGATAAAGAGAAGCAAAAAGCCCAATCTCAAGTCAGTAATGAAGTATTACAAACTGGCATCCGTACTAGTTTGACTAGTTTGCCACTGGCAATCGCCTACACCACCATCGGCTGGATGGGACTCCGACGGGTACTGAAGTAGAGGGTAGTGAATAGTGGATAGTGAATAGTGAATAGTGAATAGTTGGGACGCTTGCGTCCCCATCCACCCA
>NZ_PVWO01000568.1 GCF_003003845.1 Chamaesiphon polymorphus CCALA 037
CTTTATAAGGGGAGGGCTGGGGTGGGGTAAAGGACTACGATCGTTACCAATATACTTATGTAAGCACCGGAAGACAGCGGAGAAAAAAGCGATTCTCTACTTTCCCAACTCCTGCGATCGAGTGGCGGCAGCAATCACAGCTTCAATCAGAGCCGATCGAAAACCTGCCTGCTCTAATTTGGTAATTCCAGCAATCGTCGTCCCGCCCGGACTCGTAACGCGATCTTTTAACTGAGCAGGGTGAAGTTGAGATTCATTTAAGAGCGTAGCCGTACCTAAAACGGTCTGTAAGGCCAATCGATCGGCGATCGGACGGGGGAGACCAGCAGCGACACCACCATCGGCTAGAGCCTCGATCGCGATGGCGATATATGCAGGGCCAGAACCAGACAAACCAGTCACCGCATCCATCAAAGATTCTGGAACGGTGACTGCTTCGCCCACGGCTTGAAAAATTTGCATTGCTAGTTCTAGTTGGGCGGCGTCAACTCGCGCTCCGGCTGAAAGCGCGGTGATGCCCATCCCGACAGTTGCAGGCGTATTGGGCATCGTCCGAATGACGGCTCGATCGGGAAATGCCCCTTCTAGTTGGGAGATCTTGACTCCAGCTAGGATCGAAATTACTAATTGTGGGTTGTTGCCCAGTGGCGATAATTGAGCCACAACCCGATCGAAAACTTGGGGCTTAATTGCCAGCATCAGGACTGGAGACATTGCCGCCAAATTATTATCATCAGTGACGCCGACTCCATATTGTTGATGGAGAGCTTCTCGCTGTGAGAGTGTCGGTTCGCTGACTAGGATTTCGGTACTTTGATAAGTACCGCGAGCGAGCAGGCGGGATACGATCGCCGTTGCCATTACCCCGCCACCGATTACACCTAATTTGACAGCCATAAATTACTACTTTCAGTTATCGAACGGATTGGGGCACCGATTGTAGTTGCCATCGATTAGGTTTACTAATGTTACTGAACTGCTTGGATCGGTTCGTTACCCCAGGTGGACAATGGTGTGCTAGTGCGATTGCTGCGAACTGTCTTCTCGATCGGTGTTTGTTGGTTTGCCGGATCGTGAATGACGTTTGTAGGGGTGCTCACTTGAACGCAATTGGGCGTGAACAGGAAAATATTATCACCAATCCGTTCGTAGTGGCCGTCGATGGCATAAGTACCGCCTGCGACAAAATCTACCGATCTTTGGGCTTCTTCTTGCCGGATCAAAGTCATATTTAGGATCACGGACTTTCTATGGCGCAGGGCGTCAATTACTTGCGGCATTTCTTCAAAAGAACGCGGCTCGATTAAGATCATTTCCGAAACGCCATGAACGATTCCTGGCATCCCGACGACATTGTTAATTTTGCTCGCCCCACGCGTTTCGGTGGCGCGGCGAAATCCGCGACGTTCTTCTTCTACGACAGGTTGTGGTGTTGGGGGTTCGGGTGGTTGATATTCACTACGATAAGCATCACTATCCGTTTCATCGTAATCACTGTATTCGTCTTCGTTTAAACCCATGAAATCTTTGAATCGATCTAGAACTTTCACTTTTACTACTCCTGCGCCCTGTGATGGTATAGATGCGTTTTGACTGTCAGATACTGGTAAATCATGCTCGAATTGGCTAGTCTAAAGCTATCGGCTTAACAACTCATCGGAGTGGCTTTTTTCGGCTACAAAATGTTCTGTAAGTAGAAAATCGCCTCGATCGCTATCTAAGCATAATTACTTAAGTTTTGCAGGTGTACTGCGACCTAATTCACGAGTGTGAGTAGTACAAATACACAGGCAACGCCAATCTAGAGAGAATAATACCATGGAATTACAGATATTTAGAAAATATTAAAAAATTATATTCTCTAATACCCGTATGGGTTTCGCCTGCAATCGCTGTTTTTCCTTGCTATCAGCCGCAGCTTTTTTTTACTAGCTCTGGCTCGTCAGCCAAATGACGTATAAAATGTATCCACGAATCGAAGTCAACACTGACTCGTACTGGATTTTAAGTAATTACCTAGTTAGCATTAGGAGTAGTGGTACTCAGATCGCAAAGTAGGTGTTAATACTCAGAAATACTACTTAGCACAGTCCAAGTATTTTAAAAGAGAATAATTCATTCTTGGTTAAAACAACATATTTAATTAACATCACTTAAATAAATAGAACGAAAATCACTTTTATCGTAAATTCGTGCATTGGTAACGATAGTTTAGATATACGCTCGAGCGCCAAAAATAATACTGCCCAAGCGAATAATCGTAGCACCAGCCGCGATCGCCGATCGATAATCTCCAGACATCCCCATGGATAATTCGGTCATCGGGAGCTGCAATCCTGACTGCTGCGCGATCTGATGGCTGAGATCTCGCGCGCTCTCGAACAATTCTTGCGTTTGCTCGATCGTCAATCCTAGTGGTGGAATTGCCATCAATCCGCGAATTTTGATAAATTCGCAACAGTTTATTTGCGGTAAATCTGCTAGTAATTCGGGGATCGTCCAGCCATATTTATCGGGATCGGGCAAAATTTTGACTTGGAGACAGATCTGCGGATTTTTTGCCAATTCCCCAGCAACTCGATCTATCTGTTGTAACAGTTTAAGGCTATCGACTGAGTGAATCCAGTCAAATATTTGGACGGCTTTGCGAACCTTATTTCCCTGCAAATGTCCGATCAGATGCCAGCAGATATCTGATAAATCGCTCAATTCTTGTTGTTTTGTCTGTGCTTCTTGGATCCGACTCTCACCAAAATCTCGAATCCCAGCCGCATAAGCCGCTCGCATCTGCACAACAGACACTTGCTTGCTCACCGCCATCAATTTTACCGAAGCTGGCAAATCTCGACGAATAGTCTCAATGTTATGCGCGATCGTCATTTAGAGGGTAGAGAGTAGGGGGTAGGGATGGAGAGTTGGGGTAGAGGGTAGAGAGTCGGAGATCGATCTCATTCTTAATATATTTATTATCCTAATTATTCTTCTGTCTGTCGGTGCCGTCTCTAGGGGATAGAACTTGCCACTGCGATCTGTCATCCAGGGAAGTTTTGTTGAATCATTGCTTGTAGCTCTTGATATTCTAAAATTTGACCGTTACGTTTGAGGATGCGGATGCGGTTATCTAGCATCAACCGCGCATCAGCACGAGTCAGTGGCTGAAACGATAATCCGTCAGCGTTATTGGTAACTAGAAAAAAAATCCGCTGTGCGTACAGGGTGGTAAATAATTCTTGGTTTTCCTCAACAACACAGATGCGATACAGCAAGCCGAAGGTAGGGTGGTTGAGATAGTTTTCGGAAGTCATTAAATTAATTGATAATTGATAATTGATAATTGATAATTGGGTTTGTAGATGGGTGGCGAAGGGGAGAGAGGGGGACTGAGGGACTAGGTGGATAGAGGGCAAAAGGACGCTTGTGTCCACTAT
>NZ_PVWO01000106.1 GCF_003003845.1 Chamaesiphon polymorphus CCALA 037
CCGGATGAGTGCGAAAGTCTCAAGTCCGGTTCTTAGGGGAGGGGAGAGCGGCGACGCTCGAACCTTACCCGACTCGACACAGCCGCACGGATGCCGAAAACGGTGGAGTTAGAAACGCCACAGATTAAAGATGTAGCGACGACATTTTTCATTCAGGCTGTCAGACATTTCGATCTCTAATCATTAACCACAATCCAGCCCTACATCGGGGCTGGTGCATTTCATACCTAAAATTTATGGCACAAGTTCAATTAATTCTCTCAGCAACAGTAGAGCTAACGATCGAGCTTCCCGATTCAAAATTAAAATCTTTAATCGTCGATGGAGAGATTGATGTTCACAAATACATTGATGTCGATATTCGCAGTGATTTTAAGTCGGATTTCAAACGGTGCAAGGTATCCGACTTAACAATATATGTTGACGATCCGACGATTAGCAGTTGGGAGACGATCGAGAAAAACGACGGTACACAGTTATCATTTGATGGATACAAACTCTCCAAAGCATAGAGAGTAATTCTAGCCTTCGATCCTGTGTTTTTGAAGCAGGGTCGAAGGCTAGAACAGAATCTTTGATGACAAGATTTTAAAATCTTGTCATCTATAGCACTCAGTGATATAAAATAAAGGTGTGGTCGTGATAGAAGTTTACAAAACCCGATGGTTCGAGCGGTGGGCGCGCAAGCAAGGGTTGGAAGATACTAGCCTTTGTACTGCCGTGCGAGAGATGCTTGCAGGTCTGTATGATGCCGATTTGGGTGGTGGCTTGGTTAAAAAGCGAATCGCTCGACCTGGAAAGGGTAAAAGTGGCGGCTTTCGCACCCTAATTGCTACCAACAAGGGCGATTACCTACGGTAGGCTTCGCCAACGCTGGATCTTTGTCTATGGCTTCCCCAAAAATGAGCGCAGCAACATTGAGAAGGATGAAGAGGGGGCTTTAAAAGAGCTTGCCGAGGAGCTGTTATCGCTCACACCGGAAGAGATTGAGATTATCAAAGACGAAGGTAAATTATTTGAGGTAAATTGCAATGAGGAAACGGAAATCGGAGATCCTTGAAGCCGTCCATGAGTCTGCTACGGACTTATTTGAGGCGGGAGTGATGGATCGAGTAACGATGCGGAAATTCGATCGGTTGTGTTTGCCACCGATCGAACCCCTAGAGCCTGAGAGTATCAAACAAATTCGCGAGACATCGAATGTCAGCCAAGCAGTATTTGCAGCGGTTTTAAATACCAGCCTGTCCACAGTTCAAAAGTGGGAAATCGGACAGAAACGACCGACTGGAACCGCTCTGAAGCTATTACACCTAGTGAAAGAACACGGACTCGAACGGGTAATGTAGGTCGCTCGAATAAGTGCGATGCCTTCGCACCTATTTGGAAAAGCCCGCTCGTACTAATTTATAGCTCTTGCCCAATATGTGAGAAGCCGTCTCACATATTGAGTCTTGCTTTTTGCCAAAACTTTTCCAGGCGATTCGGCAGAGCCGACGCTACGCGAGTCAACTGTCTCCGCACTGCGAAGACAGTTGACTCGGACGCATATCAAAATTTGGTTACTACCCCAAAAATCTGGATTTTTGGGGCAGTAACTTTTTTAATGCTCGCGGTCTTTGGGCGGGTTGGGGTCGTTTCCTCCTCCAATCGTATCTTTACTGCGGATTTTCCCATCCACTCCCTTGGTTGTTAATTCTCCGCCTCCCTGCTTTTCAAGCATGTCCTTGGCTCTTGCCACAGCATCCTTCTGGGTATCATGAACGCTGGAAGCTCGCTCTGCATCATTTCTTTTGTTCTCCCAACTGCCATCATCACGGCGGGAAATGGTTCGATCTTGGGGTTTGCTCATTTTTGTTCTCTCGAATAATGAACTTGTACTATTTTAGCATTAGCACCCTTTACAACTTCCCAGTTACTAATTGGGTAAGTGGGCGAAGGCAATAGAAGTTTTCAACCTATCGATCCCGATAATTGAAAACTCTTTCCCATGTCAGCCCCCTGGTGCTTAGTTACCACACACGGGCTGTTTTATTGTGTCTCGGCGGTCAAGGGCTACGCGAGTGGCGGTTTAATGGTGCTTAGTGACAGGAGATAGCGATCGACCGCCACCCTTGACTCGCCAAAAATTAATGGTGGGGGCAGCCCGCGTGTTGGGCGGTTGTTTCTATTGGAGTTTGTGTTATGCGTTCGCGTTCTTTAGTTCCTGCTGATTTCTGGTTTGCACTGGCCGAGCGTGCTGGCGCGGTTGACTGTTTCATTCGGGTCAGCGAGCGTTCTTTCACTGGCTGGGTAGTTGAGCCAGTCTTTCCATCATCAGCGGCAGCGGGTGATTTTGCACGGCGGGCTAGTGGTGTCGTCGGTGTGGGCGTGGTGTCGCGGCGGTGGGTGCCCGTGTCGGTGGGCTGGGTTACTTGGTCAGGCTGTTGGTCTTGTTCGGTGCCGTGTCAGGCTCCTGGGCGGGTGTTGTCTTTGGGTTGGCCATCGCGCGGCAGTCGGGCGGTCATCAGTGCCTAGTTGGTTGGTGGGGGCTAGTTCCCCCTTTTTTTATCGATCGTTTACACAGAATATTAATTACTGCATTACTGAATTAATTACTTAATGCAGTAATGCAAGAGAGATACAATGCTCGGCGCGCATTTGAGTCGCTGCCATAACTGTACGAGCAGTAACTCTTAACTCTTAATGGCGATCGAGTGTGTAATAATGTCGGTAGTAATTAATATTTACCGACGCTTTTTATGAAGTCAGATCGGATCGTTGATACGGCTTCGCCCCTAGAGGAAAGAATTCTCAATCTCGCCAAATCTCAAACTACGATTCGGACTCGCGAGGCGATCGCAGGTGGCATCCATCCCGAAGGTTTGCGCCGCTTGGTAGATCGGGGCATCCTCTTCAAATCCGGTCGCGGGCTGTACACCCTTATCGATGCCGCCCTGAGCGAACATCACAGCCTTGCTGTTGCCAGTCAGCGAGTCGAGCATGGGATCGTTTGTTTGCTCTCCGCCCTCCAGTATCATGGCATCGGCACTCAAGCACCCTTTGAAGTCTGGATGGCGATCGACGTTCATGCCCGTCGTCCTAATCTAGATACGCTATCGCTGCGTCCGGTATATATGTCGGGATTGGCTTTGAGTGCGGGGATTGAAACTCACGCGATCGAAGGGACTCCGGTGCGAATATTTAACCCAGCCAAAACGATCGTCGATTGCTTTAAATACCGCCATAAGATCGGCATCGATGTAGTCATCGAAGCTCTGCGCGAGGGGTTTGAATCTCGCCGCTGCTCGATCGATGAATTGTGGTCATACTCTAAAATTTGCCGGATGAGTAGAGTGATACGTCCTTACCTGGAATGCCTATCAATGGATAATTGATAATTAATCAATTCAGTCTAAGACCTCTTCTTTTTAATTAATAATTAATAGTTAATAGTTAATAATTATCGCTCGATTAAAACTTGTAAGAGACGGAAGTTAAGTTCTCATCCCAATCATTAATTATTAATGATTAATTGTTTACTCTTCCTCTGTTGGTGAAGCCGAAAATAGATCGATTGCCTCGATCTGTTCCTCTAACTCGGTATCAGTGGTTGCTTCATCATCCTCAAGCTCGAATTGAGCCACCAACGATTCATAGGAGTCAGGCAACTTCCCATTAGCAACCATCTTTGAAAAAACTTGATAACAGTCGCGGCGGTCGCCTTCTTTCCGTGGGAACCCCAGCCACAGAACAATAATTACTCGTCGCTCGGCAAAGGCTCTGAAAAATAGTCGATACCGTTGTGGCAGTCCCATTTTCTTGAGCCGACCGTATCGATCGAGTGGCTTTCGCAGTGCGAAATGACTGGCAAACGGATCGAGCGAGATTTTATCTCTGATACCGGAATCGATCGCTTTGAGCAGTTTGACATCGGGATGGGTGACAAAATCTTTGGGTTCTAATCTCGATTTCAGCTTGACTACTTTGGCGGTTAAGTCCGCCCACTGAAGCTGAAAGTCTTCATAGAACAAGATCGTCCAACCGTTAGCATCGAAGGGCTTCATTCTTCATCTTCGTCCACAACGACACCAGCGAGTAATTCATCCATCTGGTCGGCCATCTCTTGGGTGTAGAGGGTGAGTGAATCCGGCTTGGCGATCGCAAACTTGAGCAAAGAATCCAGGAACAGCTTCATCATCACACTTTCATCGTCGTCTAGATCGGCTTCTAATTCTCGATCTGGTTCGAGATGCACCAGGAAGGTGTTCTCCGAGATCATCTCAATATGACCTTTAGCTGTCACCAAGTGGGGATGATCGTGGGAAAAGGCTTTAGGCAGACGAAACCCATCTTGGCTACCGATTTTAGCGGGACTAATGGGATAACTTTTCAAGGACATAACCAAGCTATGTTTTATTATAATGACTTATTATAACAAATTAAGAATTAAGAATGGAGAATGAAAAGTTGCCCGATCGACACAGTGCAGTAACTCTTAACTCTTAACTCTTCAGTAATGCAGTAAGATAAGTCAGTACTTAATACAGCAATGCAGTAATGCAGTATATCAGTGATGCAGTATGCCAGTAATAGCCCTAATCAATCAAAAAGGCGGTTGCGCCAAGTCTACCACCTGCGTCCATCTAGCGGCATGGCTGACCAAGCAGGGTCATAAAGTTGCCGTCGTCGATGCCGATGCCCAAAAGTCATCTTCAATTTGGTTGGCATCGCTCGATACCCAGATCGCGGCTCATGTAATTCAATCGACGGACGAACTATTAGATCGCATTCCCGATTTAGCCAAAGAGTGCGACTACTTATTAGTCGATGGTGCTGCGGGACTCTCGGAATCCAGTCGTGCCATTTTAATGCGAACCGATTTAGCGATCGTGCCTTGTCAACCGACAGGGTTAGATCTCCATTCAGCCTCCGAAGCCGTGCGGTTAGTCCTACAAGCGCAGTCGATTCGATCGGGTGCGCCTAAAGCAGTGGTGTTTTTGAGTAGAGCGGTTAAGGGTACTAAGTTATTAGGGGAAGCTCAAGCATTATTGGGGCAAAGTGGCATCCAAATTCTCAAAACGTCAGTTCACCAGCGGCAGGTAGTCGCCGATACCTTCGGGCAAGCTGCCACGGTTTGGGATCTATCGGGTAGACCTGCGGCGGAATCGGCCAGGGAATTTGAAAAGTTGTTCGCAGAAGTGATAGAGGTGTTATCGTGACCGCGAAAAAAACGCGCAAGCCAATGGCTGACAATGCGGCGGTAAATAATTTCGTTTTTGGGGACAATGCACCCACCCCAGCCGCCGAACCTGTTGTTGAGGCAGTCGAGCCGATTATCGAAACGGTAGAGACTGTAAACGATTGGGTAGAGCCGAAGCTACCCGAACTAGTAGAGCCGATTCCGCAAAGCGGAGGCTCCGCCAACGTCGAAGCACCCGCAATCGCAGCACCCACAAAACAGAACGGCTTGCCGTCTGCAACAGCAATCGCACCCCAACCTTCACCTAGTTTGATATCTAAATTAATGCAGAATACTCCAGAGAAAGAGGCGACCGTGCGGTTGACGGTAGATTTACCCAAGTCTACCCACACCAAGTTATCGGTCTTGTGCGCCCATAATGGCTTGAAAAAGGCTGAAGTAGTCAGAATGTTGTTGGACGAGGCTTTGAAAGATACAAACGTTTAATTACTGCATTACTGCATTGAGTGGTTAATGCAGTAATTAAGGTTTGGTACACGATCGAGGAGTGATAAAGTATGAAATGTCCGTCCTGTGGGATGGCAGAGTTGGTGAAAGACATTCGCGATCTGCCCTATACCTATAAAGGTGAGTCAACGGCCATTCCTGGGGTCGAGGGCGATTTTTGTTCGGCGTGTGGCGAGTGCGTGCTGGATGCAAACGAATCAGCGCGAGTGAGCGCGGCGATGTTGGCATTTAACAAACAAGTCAATGCGGCGTTGGCGTAGCCTCTCCCTCTGAGAATCGACGATTGCCGATCGATCGCTTAATTACTGCATTAAGTAATCAATGCAGTAATTAAGCGATTACAAAAGTTGTACTAACCTTACTCCAACTAAAAAGTTGTGTTAATCTAAAAGAAAGCACAGCTTCGTTTTCATGTGCGATGGAGAACCGACTGAATGCCCCCATTTACCGAAAGCGGCTACCTACCACCTGGAATTTGGGCGATGAGTTGGGCAGATTTTTGGGAGCGATATGGGTACAACTCTCGCCGTGCTAACCTCCTATCTGGCTTGATGTTTGCCCTCAAGTTACTCATTCGATCGGGCTGTCAGACGATCTACATTGGCGGTAGTTTCATCACCAATAAGGAACGACCCAACGACATCGACGGTTGTTTTGATGGGATGGGTATCGATATCGGGATGCTAGATCCGGTTTTTCAGGATGTTGACGAACAACACGCTCGCTTTGGCTGCGAGCTAAGGATGGATTTCATGTCGGCATTTCAGGGTTTTTTGCAAAAAAATCGCGATGGCGAACCGATCGGCATTGTAGAGATCGATCTAAGAAGTTTCGATCCACCCAGGTAAACAAGAAAGAGCAAGGGTTCAAATCAACATCTCAAAAACTTAATTATCAATTATCAATTATCAATTATCAATTAAGTTAATCATGATCCAAAACGAACACCAATATAAAGTTACCAAGGGCGAGATCGATAAGCTGCAACAAGTTATCGACAAATTGCGAGAACAACCGAATCTCCCGCCCAGTCAACTAGCAGCGATGCAAAATAGCTTTCAAACGCAGATCGATCGAATGCAGATGGAAATCCAAGAGTATGAAGATCTCAAAGTGGGGAAGGTCGAAATTACAATGGGAACGATCGAAGATCTGCCCAAGGTCTTAATTCAAAAACGGATTAGCTTGGGGATGACTCAAAAGGAGCTAGCCGCCAAGCTGGGTATTAAGGAACAGATGGTGCAAAGGTATGAAGCTAGTGGCTATGAATCGATCGGGCTGGGGCGATTGATGGAAGTCTGGAATGCGCTGTCTGTATCGATTCCCATGATGACAGTTAGCTAAGATTCAATGCTTAATTACTGCATTCAGTACTTGATGCAGTAATGCAGTTAATTTATGCTCTCAAGAATCGTCGATTCCCCAGAGGGGACGCGAAGCTGAACGGCAGCTAATAGCCAGTCATTATCAATTATCAATTATCAATTATTAAGAATGCCCTCGCTCTCATTGGCGGCTTGGCGAGCTGCGGCAATGGCGGCTTGGTATTCGTCCCAATTGGGATCGTCTTGGTATTTCCCCGCGATCGCCAGCCAGGGGTTATTGGTTGGTGCCAATGGCAAATCTAAGTAGGCAATCTCGCCATCGGCGAGCTGTCGATTGAGTTTCAATGACGAGGAGGCTTCAAACCCGATTTTCTCGGTCATGGCAGGTCATCAAATGATGGGATTACTCGATCGTAGCTCAATATTGCGGTTGACTGTTTACTATTCACCAGTGATTCGTTCGCGTAGCGTCGGCTTTGCCGAATCGATAAATAATTACTTAATTACTGCATTAAGTGCTTAATGCAGTAATTAAGATCGACGAGTGAGGCGGTTCACTCACCCGCACTGCCAACACTTATCCGCGCCCGCTCCTCACCGTCTGGCTTAGACTTCGCATTAACTTCCACATCCAGAATCTCTAGTGCTATCTAACGATGACGGCGGTTGACACCAAATGCGGTGCTATAATGGTGTCATGTCAAGATCGACCCCGTTACGTGTTGTGGTAGATACTAATGTTGTATTTGAAGGGTTGACTTATCGAGGGAATGCGGCGGGGTTAATTGTTGAAGCTTGGTTGGCTAGCTTATTTCAACCCTGCGTCTCTAATGCCCTCGCCTATGAGTATGTCGATGTCCTGTCGCGGAAGCTTTCCCCAGCGCGATGGCAAAAACTTCAGCCAGTATTAGGAAAACTACTAAATATTTCTCAATTTACGCCGATTTATTATTCTTGGCGACCTACTTCACCAGATCCCGGCGATGATTTTTTAGTCGATTGTGGGATGAATGCTGGTGCGGCAATCGTTACATCGAATTTGAAGGATCTGAAAATCGCGCAAGCATCGCTGGGATTATTAGTTTTAACTCCCGCAGAATTAGTTATTAAATTAGCCACCGATCCATCACCATGAGCAGATTAACACTGAGACTACCGGAAACCTTGCATCAGCAATTAGCGCAAGTAGCCGAGCAAGAGGGCGTATCCCTGAATCAATATATCGTGTACGCGCTCACTCGTCAGAGCGTTAACGCTCCCGTTCGCGGGTTCGACACGGCCTCGATGCAGCCCGATCCCGAAATCGAGCGACAACGATCGCTATTTGAAGCACTGAAGGGTGGACTGGGCGAAGCCGCTCCTGCGGACATCGAGGCAATTTTAGCCCAACGAGAAGTAGGAAGTTGCGAACCAGAATTAACTCCTGAGACGATCGAGCGACTGCAAGCGAAGCTTCAAGCAGCCAAGCACTAACTCCACATACATCAGTGACGATCGATCCCCTAATACCCCGACCCTCCATAAAAATCCCCTCCGAGGAGGGGTGGCGCAAAGCGACGGGGTGGGTAGATCTCCGCCACTACCCGATCGATCCTGGTAGGGATCGATCGATCCAAATTCAAATCTAAAAACCTCAAACTTCTCAACTATTACTATCTCAAAAAATTCTCTATTAACATCGATCGATCCACCCTTAAAACCAAACGATCCCAATTAGGGATCGACTTGTCACGCATGGGATCGAACTGTTCTCTACTAATATCTCAAACCCCTGCTATCTCTGGGTTTTAGACGCGCTATAACTAGACTAGTCAAAGAAAAAAACAGATCCACTAAAACTAGGAATCGTATTTTAAGTTTGGTTAACTTTTTGCAGAGAGTGTTGAAACCAAACCCGAATGTGATACAAGTAAATTATGTGAATTTAGGCATATAAAGCAAAAGAGGGAGCTGGAATTCCCTCTTTTGACCACCAAACGGTGGATTTGCTTGGTTCACACCAAAAAATAATTACTTTAAATTATCCTATGGAAAGCTGCACCTTGCCATCCCCCGCTGGGGAAAATTTTGCCGATCTCAAAGCCTCAGATCGCTTCTATCGCTTGACTACTGCCGAAGTCATCCATTTTCGCGAATGCAAATATTCGCCCTCAGTTGTAACGGTTTATTGCTATATCAAAACTCTCGACCCGTTCGGACAGGGTTTACAGATCGTACCCAAGCAGGCAGCCAAACACCTCAAATACCATCACCGCACCGTTTCCAGAGCGATTAACACCCTCACCAAAGCAGGGGAACTCGCCCTAGCGATCGTCGAAGCTCACGTTAAACTCGTCGCCCAGTCGGTAGAAACCGTTACCACAATCGTCTCAAAACTCGGTTTGGGCAACAATCCCGCCCCAGAATCTACTACCGTTCCAACAGTAGAAACCGTCACCACACCCGAACCCCCGCAACCAGAGCCAGCACCTTTACCCGTTACCCCTATCCCCTTGCCCGCTTCTCAATCGCCGATCGATACTCGCAGTGTCAAATCTGGAGCTGCCTCGATCGGTAACGTCATCGCCAACATGGGTTTATCCGCACCCTGTCCCTCTCAACCACAAACTGACCCCGACAGCACCAGCAAAACCCCTCAATGGTACGATCGAATCGAATTTCGGCTGAATGCTCTAGATATTAAGTTAGCCGATGTTCTCCACGCCCTGAAGAAGTATCCGGTTCGAGCGATCGAGGATGCCATTGCCTACACCCAGAAACAAACCTGGTCGAAGGCTAAGGCGGGCGTATTCGTCAACTACCTCAAAAAATGGACACCGACGACTAATGCAGTCAAAAGTAAGCCTAACGCCACTCCAGAGCCAGTTAAGACCGCGCTGATGAAACGATTTCCCGATATTGCCACGACCCTATCCCAGGAGCAGAATCCGATCGATGAGGCGACGCTCGATTATCTCCAACGATTGAAGGTAGCTGGTGGGATCTACGACATGCAATACAGTTCGATTCACAATTTCTTTGGGGTATTTATTACTATCAAGGATTACCCGCACCCGATCCCGTGGTGGGATGCCGTGCCACAGTTGCAGCGGCTTTATCCCATTTAGATTCTGTGTTATTTGGTATTCTTCTCAGTTAAGCTCGATTCAGTTTTTGATGCTGATTTTTGTAAATAACTTTACTGCACTCGATCGTTTTTTTTGAATTCACTAGAAGTCGAATCTTTATCTCTAATTAGATCTTTAAGTAATTGTTCTTTATATGCCTGAATCTTCTTAATGCTGTCTAATTGCTCTTGACTTACATTAAAGCCAACTTGCTCTACAATTTCATCAAATTTATTCAATCTATCAATAAGTGTGTCGATCGATCGACTTTCTCTATTGATATATTTAGGGTGTAGACCATCTACACGTCGAATACGCATATCATAACGTCTTCTTATGTTGCGATATCTATAGTCAATTTGATTGACAAGGTTTGTCAATCTCTCCAGAGATTTTTCCGTGTTAATCCTTTCTTGTGAGGATGGGCTTTCAATCAACCTTGAGCTGTTATTATCATCAGTTTTGTTGTCTTTGTCTAATATTTGTACGTTTTCAATTGGAAATTCTAGCAGTTTATTTAATTCGCCAGATTCAAATAGTTCTTTAAGTAATTCCAATGTTTCTGGTTCAGCATCTATTGTAATTTTGATACTGCTTTTCTCAACTTTCCGTATTGTCAGTTTTGCATCACCTGTTATTTGCTTGAGATGGTCTGCCATCGCTTTAATTGTCTCTTCATCAATGTCTTCAAAGCTCCCGCTTAAAATAAATACACCACGATCTCGCTCGATTGTTGTTTTTCCATCTTTGTCTGACTTGTCTTGTGAGTTGATATTGATATATGCAGTATCGATCCGAACAAACTGACAATCTACGTTATTTTCATCGCCTAAAACACTATAATTACCATCTCCTTGAACCGAGCGATTGCCGTCTCCGTCAAGATGGTTAGCATTGTCTCTTACAGGCTGCGATCGCGAAGAAGTGCGTGGTATGTCTGGGTTATGGTTTAGAGTCATTCTACAATCCCAGCAAGTAAGAACCAGCCGCAGCACCTAGCCAAGTACCTAGTTTAATCAAAATCGGTTTTGCTACTCCCCAAATCTTCTGTCCTGCCTCAAGACCTTTGCTGGTTTTTTCCAAGGTTTCTGCTACTGTAGTTAACTTATCTAAAGCGCGTTTTTTATTAGGTTCCTCTTTATCGGTCGCGGCTGTTGCTGCCGATAAGTCTTCTATCAATTCAGATTTGGTGTCTTTGGGTAGTTCCGCCGACTCGATTAAGGCTTTGAGCGAAGCTAATAATTCGATCGCGTCAGCTTGGGTTAGACTTTCCGCACCAGTTTGACTGACTTGGTTGCCATCGCCGAAAACCGATTGATTGTTATTCCCCTGAACGGCGGTAATGTTATTCCCCTGGATGTTGTTGACATTACCACCAACGCTGCTACCTACAGAAAAACTGCCGTGATTTGGCTCGGTCATAGCTTCCTACTCCTGAAATGGTGTCTTACTTCATTATATCGATCTGCCCAGAGGATTATGGACGCGCTCTCGAATCCCTTTATAATTGACGATTCACAAGGATCGGATATTTGCTATGACAGCATTGACTCTCTGTTCGTATGATAATATGGTGCTAATGTACTGAGTGCCTCGAATCCAGTATTTTACTCACAGCTATCCCAGCTACCCATGAGTGATATCAAAAAGAAAATCGAAATTCCTAGCGACTCTGATGGCTTCATAACTCTTGAGTGCCCCTACTGTAGCTCCAGATTTAAGCTAACTGTCGATTTCCTAGAAGAACGATCGATCATAGATTTGTTTTGCCCTTGTTGTGGTTTAAAACACGACCCTAACAATTTTTTGTTGATGAGGGAAGATGTTTCAGAGCAGGTTGAGATCGTTGCTCATAATATAGTGGCAGATCTACTCAACCAGTTTTCAGCAAATTTACAAAGAAATATTAATTCTAAATCTGTCAAATTTAAAGCTGGCAGTCCCATTCCTTCAGAAGCTGAAAAAAGCCTGTGGGAGCGAGAAGAAATGGAAGATCTGACTTTAAAGTGCTGTGATGTTCGAGTTAAGGTCAAATATCCTCAGCATGACTGTATTTATTGTCCAGAATGTGGAGTTAACTAATAATGAGTCAAATATCGCCAGAAATCACTCATAATGATATTAGAAAAATAAGTCGCCAGTTCAGAGGTTTTGCTTGTAGGTTGCTAAGAACAAGTCCAGCAGATGGTGTAGATAACTTACGAAGATTTCTTGATTTTATTAATAAAAACTCACTAATTCGTGATTACATTCAATGTCAAATTAAAGAATCTGATGTTGATTGTAATCAGCCAGGTTGGGAATATCAATCTCTTCCTATAGATGTTGCTGGAGAAATAAAGTTTACTTACTCTTTGCTGATGAATTTTATAGATGGGGATTTTTTAGATCGACAATCCTATATTAATTTAGCATATAACTATATAGCTCATAATGGAAGAGTTAAATCTGGAAAAATGAGTGATTATGTTGAAGAATTTAGCAAGCGATTAATACATCCATTTGTCAATCATATCGAACAATATTTGAGTGAATTAAGTATAGACTTAACTCCCAGTAACGAGAGAAATGTTATTAATAACTCAGGAACGATCAATCATATTTCTGGACAGAACATTAACGCAGTTCAGGGTAGTGATAATAATGGAGTTATTGGCGATCGGGATCAGTAGCAGGTGACAGTAGCCTCAATCGTTCTCAAGCAAATACTCTATTACTGCATTAAGTGTTTAATGCAGTAATGCAGCTTAGACCAAATCTGCCAACACCCCCGAAGCCTTCGCCTGCAACCCCTTCCGGTTATCGTCATAAATCATCAACGTATCCAACCGTGAATGCCGACTCAACCGCTGCGCCGTCCGCACGTCCCCCCCACTCGCATCCAAAAAAGTAGTAATTGAAGAGTGCCGAATCCGGTGCGGCGAAAGGTGTTTAGTCACCCCCGCATCGGTTGCCACCCAATCCACCACCCGCGCCACCGAACGCCCCGACAAGCGTTTGCCACGAGAGCGACCATCCAGAGCGATAAAAATCGGGTCGGTGGCCGCTCCCGCCCTAACTGCCAACCACTCCTCTAGAGCCGCTACCGTTCGTGGAGCCAAATCGATCGACTGTTGTTGAGTCTTCCCCTTCCCAATAATCCACAACTTCCCCTCCCGAAAATCCCCCACATTCGTCGCCACCAGTTCCCCGCGTCGGAGGGCGTTATCCCAGAGTAGGCGCAGGATCGCGTAATCGCGCTTGCCCTTAGCCGTCGATCGATCGACCTCATTTAAGATATCGCGATAAGCCTCCACCCCCACCCCCGAAGTGTCCCGATACTTCTCCACCCGTACGTGGGTAATATCTTCGAGGCTAAACCGACACTGACCCAATTTGCGCGCATAACAAGAGAGCGACTTAATCGCCGACAGCCGCGTGTTAATCGTCGAAGGTGCCAAACCCCGCTCGACTAACTTCGTCTGATATTTAAGTACCACCCCGATCGCCTGATGCTGGGGCAGATCGAGAAAATCCCGAATCTGTTGCCCATTGGCACCAACCCCCGTCAGACACAAGAAAAAATCATTGATGCCCGTAGCATAGGTGCGCTGGGTGCGCGGCGACAGGTGAGACTTGAGAAAATCCCCCCAGACATCATCGAGATCGCGAGCGACACTGGCAATTCCCGATAATTCATTGCCAATCGTCAGAGCAGGGGCGGGTTGGTGGGTTAAGTTAGACACGATGATAATTAATAATTAATAGTTAATAATTAATAATTGATGACTATTAATTACTAGTGTAGATCGTTGGTGGTTTTGAGTCGATCGGTCGAGATATTTAAATCAAAATCCAATCGTCACCCAGCCCCCAAAATTCCCCTCCGAGGAGGGGTGGCGCGTAGCGACGGGG
>NZ_PVWO01000569.1 GCF_003003845.1 Chamaesiphon polymorphus CCALA 037
GGTAGAAGTTCCGGCGCATCGATTTATTGGTATCAACCCCAATCCCAAAACTTTGCTGCCTTCATGCTCGATTATTTCAGCACCCAAGGCAATCGCCCGATTCTGAATAATAAAGGCGTGATTTGGCGCAGCTTTGCCCTCGCCCGCCCCAGCACAACCCCCGCTGTGTTGCTAGAAGTCGGATTTATGACTAATCCACCAGAAATTACCGATCTCGCCCGCCCTGCCCGCCAACAGGAATTAGCTGGCGTTTTGGCAGATGGCATCGCTCAGTGGATAGTGAGTAAAGTCTAGTCGATCGAACTTCGGTGAGATTGGTGACAGTCTCGCCAATTTTATAACTGTCTAACAACTTATCGATCGCCGCAGACGGCGCACAAGCTTCGATTTGGTTGTCTAGTCGATCGTAATTTGTTCGATCGCTTCTGTTAAATCATGATATCAGGGAAAAATAAGCGATCGATATTATTTATTTTCCCTAGTTTTTTAATGTTCGATCGCTTCTGGCAATGAGTTTATTAAAGAATTAAATAACACAATAATCGGGACGATCGTTAACCGGACGATCTCCTGCTTTTAACGTTGGAATGGGATCCTGAAACTTTAGGTGTGCGTTGAGAAAAAATCGATCGCGCTTCGATTGAGTTTCTGCTTGTCTTTGTTGTCGATCGAACCACGCAGGCACGAGGGCACCAATGCACCAGACTGATGTTCGTGGACTCCTTTCCTTATCTTTAATTACTATGACTGAATTTCGCGTTAATCCCTACCTGCAAAATCCATCTGCCAAGGGTATCTCCGTCACTTGGTTCACCACGAAAGACGTAGATGCCACCCTCACTGTCACTGGCCCAGGTCTGAGCAAACCCTTGACGTACCAGAGTGACGCGACCTTGGCACCAGTGTTGGCTTATACCACCGCCGAACAAAAACAGTCGATCGCGGGCATCAAGGACAGTTGGTTGCTCGATAATAATAACTACAAGCATACAATCGCCGTAGACGGCTTACAGCCTGGGAAAACCTATAACTATACCGTCACCCAGGGGAGTTCCACCTTTAATTCCACCTTTGAAACTGCCCCTAGTGCCACAGACTGGTCGAGCATTCGCTTTATTGCCATGTCTGATAGTGAGACAGAACCCCTGGGTCGAGTCACCTATCGAGAGTGGCAACCAGGTTCGATCGCAGCGAGTTCTACACGCCCGAATTTAACCGATAGTCAGTGGGCGAAAAAGTTTGGCACCAACGGTTCCGGTACCGCCCAAACCTTGCGTTATGCCTTAACGGAAACTGTCGGCTATCAAGAGAACTTAGAGATCGTTAACAGTCGCACTCCGGACTTCTTGCTGATGCCAGGGGACTTAGTGCAAGGGGGCGGCTATCAACCAGGTTGGGATGAATTTTTCCGCCACAACGCGGGGGAGTATGCCAGCGGTCTGTCTAAATATCCGATTTTGCCTGCTCTGGGGAACTGGGAGAATTTTGGCGCGCTCAATGGCGGCTATGGTACCGATGCGGATGGTCGCTTTGGCCCCAAGTTCGGTCGAGATAAGTATCATACTTACTTCGATGCTCCAGAAAATGGCACTCCAGCTCATCGGGATAACTACTACCGCGTTGATTACGGCCCCGTTACCGTCTTGACCTTAGATAGCTCCAATGGCGAACCAGACGATCGCCGGAGTAACTATGGTGGTGCCGGACAACCCCCTAAGATTAGCGGCACCGACTATACAGGCCCAGGTACCGACACCCAAGAGAACTATACCCGCGCCCAGTACGAAAGCTTTGGCGGCACCGATCTATCGGACTTCAACCCTGGCAGCGTGCAGTGGAACTGGGTCAAAGCTCAACTTCAGGATGCCCGCAACAAAGGACAAATCGTCTTTGTACAGTATCACCATGCCCCTTACAGCAATGGCGAGCACGGTCAACCCATGAACCATACCCAATCCTCTGGTCAGGGTGGAACACCCCTCCGCCAGTATCAGGGCATGTTTGAGGAGTATGGCGTTGCGGCTGTCCTCTCCGGTCATAGTGAAATGTTCGAGCGGAGCTTTGTGGATGAAAATCGCGACGGTATCGGGGTGAATTACTACGATGTGGGGGCATCTGGCGATGGACTGCGGGGCGAAAAGCGCACCGGATCTGGGTTCGATACTCCCTTACTCAAATATAACCAGTACAGTCAGTGGACTGCCGACCAAAATGCAGCGGAAGTATGGAAAGTAGTAAACGGCGTACCCCAATTAATCGACGGGGGCAAACACTACGGTCACTTAGAGGTCAATATCGAACCCTTCAGTCCCGTACCAGGCATTGTCGCCAAAATTCAGTTTACGCCAGTCTATAGCTTCCCGATTCTGGATGCAAACTACAACCTCGTGACCACCGAACGCCGTGTCTACGATGACGAGACGATCCTGTTGGTGACGGATAAAGGGACGGTAATTAACAGTTCCTTGAGTCCCGATGCAACGGTAGCCTTGCTTAAAGAGAATCTGGTTGCTGGCACACCAGGCAACGATGTGATTATTGCCAATGCTCCTGGTAGCAAAGTAGACGGCATCAATGACACGATCTTCACCGGAGCAGGCAACGATGAAGTAGACACCACCTTATCCCGTTCGCTAGCGATTAAAGGAAACAACCGCATTTTTACTGGCAGTGGCAACGATCTTTCGATCGTCACCGACAACGATCGATCCTTCGGTAGCATGGGCGACGATATCTTCGAGGCAAGTGAGGCCAAAAACTATCGGCTCTCTGGCGGCGAAGGCAACGATACTTTCTTCCTCGGTGCCAATGGTCGCGCTTTAGGCGGTGAAGGTAACGATCTGTTCTTTGTCGGTAGCGGCGGCAGTAATTTACTCTCTGGTGGTGCTGGTGCCGACCAATTCTGGATCGCTAATGCGGAGATTCCATCTGCTGCGAATACGGTTCTAGATTTCCAAGTCGGTACTGATGTTATCGGCATTCAGGGTGCTGTAAGCCTGGGCATTAGTGCCAGCACGCTTAAATTGAATCAAGTTGGCGCGGATACTGCAATTGATTTTGGTGGTAAAACTCTGGCCGTATTGACAGGCATTCAAGCTAGCAGTTTGACTCTAGGTAATGCCAGTCAGTTCGTGTTTGCTTAAAACTGTAAATCAGCTTTTCTGTCGATATTGTCCAAAGTCGTCCTCGATCGAATTTAAACAACTAGGCACGATCGCTAACTAATATTCTCGATCGTGCCTAAGACAGAGTATTACCTAATCTTTCCCACTATCATCACAAGTAAATAGACTCAGAGGTTGTTTATCAATAGCGTAACTTAACTGGATACAGCCAGCACCCTTCCTGCCAGCAGTCTAAAAGGTATTTAGGGGAGTAGCTCTTGCAGTAAGTATC
>NZ_PVWO01000570.1 GCF_003003845.1 Chamaesiphon polymorphus CCALA 037
TTGATTAAAAAAGTAATCGTTTCAAAGTTTGTGAAATTTGTTTCTTTGATAATTTTTAGAGCTTCAACTCCTAAGAGAATTCCGCCTTTGTCATCCATAACTCCAGGGCCGAAGGCTTTACCATTGACGATTTTAAATGGGCGTTGCGCTACTGTGCCTTGCTTGAAGACGGTATCTGTATGGGCGAGGAGGAGAATTCTGCCGCGACCCGTTCCGGCGATCGTGGCCACGATCGTATTTCCAGCATTGGGCTTGGCGGTGACGGTTTTAATCTCTGGACCTAGAGATTTGAGTTGCTGGATGATAAGATTTTCAACCTGCATCAAGCCTTGAGTATCGTTTGTTTGGGAGTCAATATTAACTATTTTTTCTAGGTATTTGAGAAAGATTGGTTGGGCTTGCTGGGCTTTTTCATAGATCGATGAGTCGGCTGCCGATCGAGCGGGATGGTGATGTCCGAATAATAGAAATATCGTCAATACTAAACTAATTAAAATTACATTGACACGATTAATTTTCATTCTTAAATGGTATATCGATTTTTCGATCGAATCTGAGTTCGATCTTGACAATACAATTAGGCGCGTAATCTGGTTTTATGCGCTATTTTTGAGGTGATATTGTCGATCGAATAATGTCGATCTCCACGATTGATGATGGGATAATAGGAATCTGCCCAGCTGCAATTAGATTCGCTGGGATGTACGTGCAGCGTCTAGTGTAGACAATCGCTGGAATCCGATCCGATCGAGTCGATTGACGATGCGGGTAACGAGCGTAGAATCGACAACGGGTTTGCTGACAAAATCATCGGCACCAGCGGCAAAGACTCGATCGCTGGCAAGGGCGGCTGTGTGAGCGGTGAGCACGAGAATGGGGAGATTTGCCCATTTGGGATCGGTACGTACTGCGCGACAGAGTTCGATACCATCGTAGGTGGGCATATCTAGATCGAGAATGAGTAAATCGGGAGCGGAAGTCTCTAATGTTTCCCAAAAGCGGCTGGGTTCGGCGAGTGTGGTGACTGTCATGCCGCGCTGCGATAGTAAGGTGCTGACGCCTTCTAATAAGACTAGATCGTCATCGACGATCGTGACTTTGGGTTGACTGGCGCGAGCTTGTTGCACTACTCGATCGACTGATTGGAAAATTTGTTGGGCATTAACTGGTTTGACGAGAAATAGTCGCGCACCCCTGCGGGCAACTTCGATGCGTTGGCGCAGTCTAGTGGTGCGATCGGTAGTTTTCCCATCGGTTCCAGAATCGATCGATGCAGGTTGGCTCAAGACGATCGTCGGAATATTTGGATAATCGCGATCTAATTGGGATAGTGCTGCCAATCCGTCGGCGATGTGAGGGAAACAATCTAGATCGAAAACGATCGCCGTAGCAGGTGCTAGCCTTTGGGCGTCTGGTGGTTGTAGCTCGCTGGCTCTGACGATTTCAAATTTAGCTGTGGCAGTATTGCTTAATTGGGCGGCTAAATCTGATTCTTGAGAAATGACTAGCAACCAGGGGGATCGATCGTCGGAAGTAGTGGCTGCGGGTTTGGCTGCGGGCATTTTACTGGCGATCGATCGCCGCAGCCGCTCGACGTTGATTTGCAATTGCGAAATATGCGCGGGAGTCAGTTCGGTATTGGCATCTAGTGATAATTCGATTTGTTTGGCGAGTTGAGAACCGCGTGACAATCCAAATGTCCCGAGGGCACCTGCAAGGGTATGGGCGCAATTCCATGCCTCACGACGCAATTCTGGATCTAAGGATTGCTGTTGGAGGGCGACGATCGCGCTGTCGATCGTGGCTACGCGCGCGCTCATTTGCTCGTGATGTCGGTTCCAAATTTCGGTAAGAAATTCTGGACATTCGGACTCGGCTTCGGCTTGAAGCTCTTCCTCAGCCAGATGTTCGGGAGGTAGCTCTCGAAGGCTATTATCGCTAGGTATTAATTGCGCGATCGGCTCTGCGTCGCTTGCGGCTGGCTCTGGATCTAGCATCGCATCATCAGATCCGCTCGGCACCTGCTGACGTCTGCCATTAGCAATAAATTGTCGTTCGGCGAGCGGATCGCTGGGCTTGAGTCGATAGCCGATGCCATAGACGGTTTCAACGAAATCGATCGGTGCGCCTGCGGCTTTGAGTTTGTGTCGGAGTCCTTTAATATGAGTGCGCACTGCTTCTTCACTGGGAGCATCTTCATACGTCCACAAGTGTTCTAAAATTGCACCACAACTAAATAACCGTCGATTGTGCCGCAGAAATAGTTCGAGCAGGGCGTATTCTTTGGGCGTTAGGCTCAGTAGTCGATCTTGATAAGTAACTTCATAATTGCGGGGATTGAGACTCAGATCTTCCCACTTCAAAACTGGTTGCACTCGATCGTTACCCCGACGCAATAGCGCGCGAATCCGTGCTGATAGCTCTTCTGGATCGAAAGGTTTGACTACATAATCATCTGCCCCAGCATCCAAACCAATGGCGCGATCGTGTTTGCTATCCCTACTCGTCAGTAATAAGATCGGCATTAGATAACCGCGAGATCGAACGTGACGACACAGACTAACCCCATCGAGATTGGGCAAAATCGCATCTAACAATAGGAGATCGTAATCAAAAGCTTCGACAAACTCCAAACCCGATCGACCATCATGGGCGACTTCAACAGCATAGTTCCGATCGGATAGTGTGACTCTAAGTGCTTCAGCCACGAGGAGATCGTCTTCAACTACCAAAATCTTCATGATTTTTGCCTGTTTTAGTAACCACCTAAATTATTTCAGAGTTTCCATCCCAAGGTTGTAGCAATTTGTTGAGCTAATTCTAACGGACTAAATGGTTTGGCGATCGTCGATCGAATTCCTAACTCGGTATAGTTGCGGCGATCGGTCGATTGCACTTTAGCAGTCAGCAGAATTACCGGAATCGATCGAGTGGCGGGATTTGCTTGAAGTTTGCTAAAAGTATCTAGCCCATCCATATCTGGCATCATCACATCTAATAATATCGCATCTGGCTGTTCTCGCTCGGCAGCAGCTAATCCTTCTAATCCCGAACCTGCAAGCGTTACCTGCCAACCAGCTACGGTTTCTAGGCAAATTTGAGCAACTTCCTGGATCGACGGTTCGTTATCAACTACTAAGATCCGTTTACTACTCACGATATTACCTCTACTGAAATACGCTATAGCTCGTTACCCGATCGCCAACGAGAATGACTAGTAGACTCAATCTACTACATTTATCGTCGCATATTTACGAGTGGTAAACCCTAAATAGATTCTTTAATTAGAGGGGAGCAGGGAGCAGGGAGCGGGGAGTGGGGAGTGGGGAGTTGGGAGTTGGGAGTTGGGAGTTGGGGGATAAGTGGAGAGAGAATAGT
>NZ_PVWO01000571.1 GCF_003003845.1 Chamaesiphon polymorphus CCALA 037
GTGGAGAGTGAATAGTGGATAGCGATTTGCGCTCGTCGGGAAACCCGACAGGTTAGCAAATCAAGACAGTGGTTAGAGAGTTTGGACGGAAGCGTCCTATTTCCAGTGGTGATTTCTGTTCGATTCAAGTGCTACTCGATGGTAGCTCTAGTCATTTACGAGCCACTATCCACTATCCACTATTCACTCTCTTACCCCCGTTTCCAGTTAACTTTCGGCAGAATGTGCGATCGATCGACGCGATGCTGGTATTTGACGGCAAAATTCAGCAGCGAATCTAGGAGCGAGTCTGAGAGGAAGTGTGGTTGGAGTCCCAGGTTGAGGAGATTGGTATTTTTGGCATTGAAGTAATGTTCTTCAGCTTCGACGCGGGGATTATCGATGGTATTAATCTCCACATCCAATCCGAGCGATATCCCTGCCTGCTTGACTTTCAGGGCGAGATCGTTGATGCTAAACATCTCGGTAAACTGGTTGAAAACACGAAACTCGCCAGATTTGGCAGGATTGGCGATCGCGAGTTCGACACAACGGATGGTATCGCGGATATCTAGGAATGTGCGAGTTTGACCGCCTTTACCATAGACTGTGAGTGGGTGTCCGATCGCGGCTTGAATGCAGAAGCGATTGAGAGCAGTACCGTATACGGCATCGTAGTCGAGACGGTTGATGAGCATTTCATCCATCCCTGTTTCTTCGGTGAGTACCCCGTAGACGACACCTTGATTGAGATCTGTCGCGCGCAAGCCCCAAACTTTACAAGCAAACTGGATGTTATGGCTATCGTGAACCTTGCTCAAGTGGTAGAAACTACCCGGCTGCTTGGGATAGGGTAAAGTATCAGTACGACCGTTATGCTCGATCGTGATATAACCTTCTTCGATATCGATGTTGGGCGTCCCATATTCACCCATCGTGCCTAGTTTCACTAAATGACACTCTGGGAAATCGTCCCGCAACGCGTATAACAGGTTGAGATTCCCGATGACGTTATTCGTCTGAGTTAGCACCGCATGTTCTCTGTCAATCATCGAAAATGGTGCCGAACGCTGTTCGCCAAAGTGGACGACAGCTTCTGGTTGAAATTCTCGTAAAGATTTTTGCAAGAAATCGTAGTTGTTGATGTCCCCAACAAACAAATCGATCTCTTTACCAGTCAATTTTTCCCATTTTTGAATCCGCTGGTGGATGCTGGAGATCGGCGTAAGTGTCTCTACTCCTAGTTCTAGATCCCAATGCCGCCTGACCAAACTATCCAAAATCCCAACATCATACCCCCGGTTGGACAGGTACAGCGCAGTTGCCCACCCACAATAACCATCACCACCAATTACCAGGACTTTCATAAATACACAAGAGTAGAGTTATCAATTTTATGAGCCAGTATTCGCCCAATGTATCAGGCCAAGTGCAAACAAGTAAACCACGATCGTCAAAAAACCAGGTTAAGAACGAGTTAAGCTCTACCCCAAAATCAGCTATATAGCTGAAAACATCCTGAAAAATACGCAAAAATCACTCTCATCATCGATTCTCCACAGGATCGACTGCACCAAGACAAGACAGAGGCTCCGCCAATGAAAATCATCGCCGCACTATGACAAACAGCCATCTTAATACGTCCATCGGTCGCCACACGATCGTGCCACCGGGCAAAAAAATCGATCTCAAGGATTACGATCCCGCAGATACAGACAACTTCGCGAGCAAAGAAGCAGCTCAACTCGAATTAGCGGCGGGAATCAAGCAATTAGCAGAGTATCAAAATATTCTCTATGCTCAAAATAAATTTTCTGTCTTGATTATCTTCCAGGCAATGGATGCGGCTGGCAAGGATAGTACCATCAAACATGTGATGTCTGGTATCAATCCTCAAGGTTGTCAAGTATTTAGTTTCAAGAGTCCCTCAACCGAAGAATTAGACCACGATTATTTATGGCGGACTCATAAAGCTTTGCCCGAACGAGGTCGCATTGGCATCTTCAATCGATCGTACTATGAAGAAGTCCTGATCGTGCGCGTTCACCCCGAACTCCTGGCCGCACAAAACTTGCCAAATATCGATCGCAAGCATATCTGGACGCGAAGATTTCAAGAAATCAACGATTTCGAGCGATATCTAACCAATAATGGTACTGTCATCCTCAAGTTCTTTTTACATGTTTCTAAAAAAGAGCAAAAGCAGCGGTTTCTAGAGCGAATTAACGAACCAGAAAAACACTGGAAATTTAGTGCCCAAGATATCAAAGAACGTGCTTATTGGGATGAGTATCAAGCGGCATATACAGATATCTTCAACCATACTAGTACCGAAGTCGCCCCATGGTACATCATTCCTGCCGATCGCAAATGGTTTACGCGTCTAGCCGTATCAGATATCATCTGCAATCGCCTCCAACAAATGGAGTTAGCTTATCCTAAAATTAGTGAGAATCAACTAGCACAACTAGCAATTGCTAAGAAGACGCTAGAGCAGGAAGATTAGTTGGGAGTTGGGAGTTGAGAGTATTGAAGAGTGGATGGTGAATAGTGGATAGTGAATAGTGGATTGCAAGTTTAGACACAAGTATCGAGTTAATAACTGCTCTGAGTCCCCTCGTCCCCCAGTCCCCCAGTCTACCCCTCTGACAACGCCCTGCTTGGTGCGCTGTCTTGTCTCGCTAAACCGTCGGCTTTGCCGACGAGCGCGCATCCGCAACTCCCAACTCCCAACTCCCAACTCCCAACTCCATGACTAAAATCGCCGATTTACGCAAAAACTACACTCAGGCTGGATTACTAGAATCAGATGTCGTTGCCAATCCCTTCGAGCAGTTTCAACTGTGGTTCGAGCAAGCTGTCGCGGCGGATATATTAGAACCAAATGCGATGACTCTAGCCACTGTCACGGCGGAGGGTAAACCTTCCGCTCGCGTCGTGCTGCTCAAAGCTGTTGACGAGCGCGGATTTGTGTTTTATACCAATTACAACAGCCAAAAAGGTGTCGAACTGCAAAATTGTCCTTATGCGGCGTTAGTCTTCTTGTGGGGCGATTTAGAGCGGCAAGTACGAGTTGAGGGACGGGTAGAGCTGGTCTCAGAATCAGAAGCGAATGACTATTTTCACAGTCGTCCACCCAGTAGCCAATTAGGTGCTTGGGCGTCAGAACAAAGTACGATAATTCACGATCGATCCGTCCTCGAACAAAGATTACAACAACTCGCAGCCGAGTATCAAAATCGAGAAATTCCCAAACCGCCGCATTGGGGTGGCGTGCGGGTGATTCCTCAGGAAATCGAGTTCTGGCAAGGTCGTCCTAGTCGCCTTCACGATCGGTTGCGCTATCAATTAGTTGCAGGTAAATGGCAGATAGATAGGCTTTCACCGTGAGGTGA
>NZ_PVWO01000572.1 GCF_003003845.1 Chamaesiphon polymorphus CCALA 037
AAGGTTACAGGCTTGCTCATTGTCAAACTTTAACCCAATTTGACTACCTCTCTCCAAAATGAGCGAACCGTGAGTTACCTCAGCTCATGCTCTCAGAGCCGGAAGCTTGCAGATCGCTCATCGCGATCCTTTTGACAGAATGATTATGGCACAAGCCGAAATTGAGAATATGCCTGTTCTCACTTACGATGAAGCTTTTCAAACTGGGCTAATTCAAGTAATTCCCGATCGAAAGCGACTTTAGATTGAGATAGCTTGGTAAATCATCTAACTAACGTCCCCCTTCAATTCCCACTGCGACTCCCCAGAAAAAATCTCTAATCGTCGATGCGTCGGTATTGACATGAATTTTCCGACCCCAGGAATACATATCGAACTGGACTCGACTTTGCTTGTTTTTAGTTATCTTAGTCGGAGCTTCGATCGAGATATTACCCAAGATTGTCACCCAATGATTGGGAAAAACCCGATGAAATCGGGAAACGATAAATGAGTTGTTGCCGAGCAACCCTTGCGAATTGATCAATCCGAACGCGACACCGCCAGCTTTAATCGTATTATCGGCTTCTTGCAGCGCGCGAAATTCGCCAGCTAGAGGTGTCGGATGAGATTTTGTCTGGGAATAGCCTAATAGTTCTCTTACCCAACCATTGATTTCCCAGGGCTTGGTGATACCACCGAGTTCGCGGAGCAGTCTGGGGGCTTTAGGATGTACGGGCACGATTTTATTGGCACAATCGCGGAGAGTTGCCAGGAGCATCCAATCAGCTTGCGGCATTCTCAGGTTGCCATAACTGCGGCACAATCTGCCAGAGGCGACAATTTTTTTGGTATAGCCATCAAAACTCCCATACTCGTATAAGCTTTGACAGATATCGATATAGCGATCGGGTTGTTTGCGAATCAATTCAAATACTACCGCCGCAGGGCCGCAAAAAGGCTGTTCTCCCTGTTGGATTTGGTAAGGATTAGTGAGCCTCTCGCGAATGTCCTCGATCAGTTGTCCTTTGTCTAAATGATTCCAGACTCCAGTTTGCGGCGATTCGGCAAATTTGGCTAGGCGATCTTCGAGGCGAAGATCGTTGGCGTAGCCTCTTTCCTCGATATTCGTTTCCGTCGTATTTAAGTCGCTTCGCATATGATTTGGTGTGGGCGCGATCTCGGCGAGTAAGTACTCCTTCCTCATGTTACCCATATTAGCTAGGAATTCTCAATCGAGTGCCAAATGTTTCGAGTTTAGAGGAATTAAAGGCAGATCTACCGTTCGCTCGATCGTGTCCTAGTGCTGCAAAGGCTAACCAAGCAAACTAAGATCTAAGTTAGTACTGATGGATGAAGCCGCGATCGCGTTGGCAGATCTTCATAAAAATTAACCGATCGTCACTGATATGAATTCTCAATAATTGTGATAGGATTCTTCCACAACTTGCGCCAGATCTAATGACACATCTGTCTAAATTTCTTTGGGTTAGTGCTAGCCCAAGTCTCAAGTATTTCCATCGCCGTCTCCTCAATCATCTATCTCAAGTCGTCAAAGTCGAACTGTGGGAATACAAGCAAACTCTAGATGAAAGTAGTTCCATTGACGAAGCAGTTAAATTATTACACGACTACATATCCGATTTCTCCGAGCCAGTGCATCTGATGGGGCATGGCATTGGTGGGACGGTTGCGTTAGTATATGCGCGCCTGTATCCCCTCCAAGTTGCCTCATTAACCTTATTGAGCGTTGCCGTTAGGCCGGGGATTAATTGGCATTCTTATTATTACGATCGACTGTGGTCTTCACCGCATAGTCGATCGCATGTTTTAAAATCAATTTCTACCGAGCTGTTTCCAGATACTTCTGCGCGTCATGTGTGCGATCTAGTCGAGCGAATGGAGCGAGATTTAGTCGAATCCCCGTCGAGTCATTCATTATTGCAATCTGCTATTTTACCAGCAGGCGGTGTAGACATGCCTTTGATGATTTGTGCTTGTCAATCCGATCCGGTAATTAAGTCATCTGCTTCATCCAAATGGATTAATTACTTTAAACCAGTAGATGAAATTTGGCGAGTCTCAACCGGGGGACACTTCTTTCATCACATTCATTCGGAATTAGTAAGTTACCGCGTCCAAAATTTTTGGCAAAAGTTAGAGCCAGCAATTGCATTTCATCAACCGATGAAAGTAGAGTTTAATTAAGTAAGCTGTCTGGAAATCTAAATTCTGCCTTCCTTAAAGCATTACCTCGATCGATCGAGTATTCGCGATCGCTGCGGTAAGATCTGAAGGAGAATCACCAGCGAGAAGCCAATGACCGAGCGAGCAGAGCCAGCAGCACCAAACGATAAATCTGTAGTTGAAGCGTACCTAGCAGCTCAACAAGATAGCGTGACTAACGCAGCACAGGATTTAGGGTTAGGATTGATTCCGGCTGCACCGGAGGGATTTCGATCGGGATTTGTCGGGATTATTGGCAGACCGAATGTCGGTAAATCCACGCTAATGAACCAACTGATCGGTCAAAAAATCGCGATCGTCTCGCCAGTCCCCCAAACGACTCGCAACCGCTTACAGGGCATCCTGACTACCGATACAGCGCAAATAATTTTTGTCGATACTCCCGGTATTCACAAACCCCATCACAAACTCGGCGAAGTCTTGGTCAAAAATGCTCAAAGCGCGATCGGGGCTGTCGATGTCGTACTATTTGTAGTCGATGGTACGGAGGTTGCTGGCGGTGGGGATCGATTTATCGCTGAGTTGCTAGTAAATGTCCAGACACCGATTATTCTGGGGATCAATAAAATCGATTTGCGGACGGGTTTGAGCCGCTCTCAGCTAGACGCGATCGATGCTAGCTATCTCGAACTCGCCCAAACTCATAACTGGCAGGTAGTCAACTTTTCTGCTGTTGCTGAGACAGGATTGGATCGACTGCAAGCTAGTCTGAGCGAAAATCTCGACCTTGGCCCTTACTATTACCCCCCAGAGTTGGTGACAGACCAGCCAGAACGGTTTATCATGGGCGAACTGATTCGCGAACAAATCATTTTGCTCACTCGTGAAGAATTACCGCATTCTGTGGCAGTAACGATCGATCGCGTCCAAGAAGATGCCAAAATAACTCGCGTCCTAGCCACTATTTATGTCGAACGCGACTCGCAAAAAGGGATCGCGATCGGTAAAAGCGGCCAAATGCTCAAACAAATCGGTAGTAATGCCCGAGAGCAGATGCAAAAACTGATTGCGGGTAAGGTTTATCTAGAATTATTTGTCAAAGTTCAACCTAAGTGGCGGCAATCTGGCTTGCGGTTGGCAGAACTCGGTTATCGGGTGGAGGAGTAGTTGGGAGTTGGGAGTTGGGAGTTGGGAGTTGGGAG
>NZ_PVWO01000573.1 GCF_003003845.1 Chamaesiphon polymorphus CCALA 037
GCTTGTATTTCCCCTTTCTACCAAAAATTTAACGATACAAAAGATTGCTTCTTCATTCCCGAAGCCAATCTTTTCTAACAGAAGCAATATATGAACTAGAAAGTAGTCCGTCATTTTTTCTTGATTGGCAAGTCGAATTAAAGTAGTAGCTAAAGCCTGATTTTTTACTTCAATTTTTGCCAGACAATATGCCGAAGCAACCCGAATTTCATCGGACAAAGATTTCAGCAAAAGTTCTTCTAACGCGACGATTGCTTTGCTATTCTCCTCGTCGATAGTTAGTAGCCCCTCTGCAACATAAGCGCAAAGTTTATCAGACAAAGACTTGGATAAAAGTTCCTCCAATGCGGTGATTGCTTTGCTATTCTCCACATCGATCTTTCCTAATTCCTTTGCGATACAAGCGCAGAGTTCATCAGACAAAGACCTCGACAAAAGCTGCTCTAAAGTACCGATTGCTTTTCTATTTCCCACCTCGATCGTCTTCAATGCTTCATTCACAAAGAAGCAGGAATCATCATTCAATGTATCCTGATTTAAGAGATCGCTAAAAACATCTATAACACTTTCATTGAATTTAGCTAGAGCATCTATAGCCTTTTTATTTCCAATACCAATCTTACTTAATACCTGTGCAGCAAGATAGCGTAATGAATGTACTGGTCGATCGCGTTGTAATATTTGAACTATATTATCTATCGCTTTTTTATTTCCAACACCGATTTCCCCTAATACTTCTGCAACAAGATTGTAGAGCAATAAATCCACATCACTCTGTCCTAAAAGTTGGACTAGAGTATCTATCACCTCTTGATTCCCTACCCCGATAGTGCTTAATACATCGACAACATTCAGAGCGATTGTCGGAGATAAATAATTCTGCTTTAAGAATTGGACTAGAGTATATATTGCATCTTGATTCCCTACACCGATAGTGCGCCATGTGAATATCACACGGACTCGGAGCCAATCCTCCAAATTATCTCGTTCTAATAATGTCTTTAAAGTAGTAATCGCCTTTGAGTTTTTTGCATCAATTTTACCTAATGCCTCTGCAACCAGACAACGCAGCCAATCCGCCACATCATCCGACAAATCATCACGCTCTAATAGTGAGGTTAGAGATTCGATCGCATATCCCCTATGTGTAAAAAGTATTTTTTCTAACGCAAAAGACTTAATAGGATCTGAAAAAATATCCCATTTATGGTTGTCTGTATTAAAATATCCAAATGACCATACAACTATTTGCTTTACAATAGATTGAGCTTGTCGAGAACATTTAAACTCTCTAATATAGGTAGCTGCCATTCCATAGGCACGAAAATAATAAAATTCATTTTCCTGCTCTTTAAAATGAGTTAACTTATCGATAAGTTCTTCCTTTAGTTCATTCGCTATATCCTCATTATTGCGACCCATCCAAAGCAAAATTACCTGCTGCCATTCCTGCTCGAATACCCGATATAGATTTTCTCCACTCTCACAGAAGACGGGTCGATCGATATGCGCTCTAGGTAAAAAATAATCCCAATCCTAGATACTGCAAGCCACAAAATATTCTTGAAACGTCGGATGGTAAAAAGCATATACAGCCTCCCCTGCTTCCTCTCCCACCACATTCAACCAGCCCAAATTCTTCGCAGCAGGGAGTAAAGTATCCGATCTATCTGTCCATAACTTGCTAATTTCCGAAACAGTAAAGCGAAACCGTCTGACTGCGCCATCATTAATCGGTTGTCGATTCAAACCTGCCTTTGCCAGTTCTCCCAACGCTAGATCTAGTTCCTGTCTGAGTTTGACTTCATCTGAAAACTCCGCCGCCTTCCAGTTATACAGATAATTTACAAACCCCCAATACAAATCGGCTTGTGTCTCTGGTAGAGCTTGGTTGTCTTTTTCCCAAGAAGCACACAATAGGGTCAATCGAAGCGGATTTTTCACCAAATCCTTAATCCGTTCCTTGCCTGGAGCATCCAACTCCGTGCGAATCTGGGTAGCTACTTTTTCATTATCGGCAAACCACTTGCAAATAAAATCCTTTACTTGGTCTTCACCCTGACTCGTCCGATAGCTATAGTCCAGCGTGCGATAAACATCAAAGCTATCGATTAGAATATTACCACCCGCAGAGGCTTCCCACTGATTGATGCGACACGTCATCACCACCCGCAAATTCTGCGCCCAAGCCTGTCCCAAATCGCGATGAATCGCTGTCAAAGCATCGCCAGACATTTCATCCAAACCATCCAATAACAGCCACACCCGTCCCTGCTGGCGCAATCCTTTCCAGTCTTCCCAAGCCGCATCAAAATTGTCTTCGCAAACTTTTGGCAGCCATTCATCCCGCAGATATGCTTGCAGTCGGCGATCTCCGACATCTGCTAGCGATATCCACGCCACTACCAATGGTGCTGGCGGTTGTTGCTCGGCTTGCTGAATCAGCCATGCACCGATTTTAGTCAGGATGGTAGTCTTACCCGCACCAGGTTCGCCAATAATCGCGATATGTTTGCCCCCAGCACGTTTTCCCACCACCTCGGCGAGAAATGCCTCATGCTCGAAGCGTTTGGTTTCGGTGTATTCGGTTTGGTATAGCTGGGAACCCTGTTCTGGTGATGGCTCCTCTTTCACCTTGGGGCGTTCTTTGCGCTCGATTAGTCCCAAGGGGACGTGAATATCGTCAAAGTTGCGGGTGGATTCTTTGAGGAGGCGGTTGGTGGTGAGGTGTTTTTGGGCTTGGAGGAGTTGGCGCGATCGATCGAGCCAGTCGATGTAGTGTGTGTTTTGGGCGATCGATCCTAGCCCTCGACCTAGGCTTGGGTCTTTTTTAGCTTCCCAGCCAGTTTAGAAAAAGTCGGAAATAATCGTTGCAGTAGTCCTTCTGTATCCAACTCCAGCTCATAGGATAAAAATCCTGGTAGTAGAGGAATTGCAGCCTTGAGCTTGCCGGAACCAGGAGTTTCTGGTTTGGTTAATTCTGCTTTAATCTCGTTGAGTAACTTTACTAATTCGGCATTATTCTGAACTGTCGGTTGGTACTGTAGAATCTCGACTTGCGGCATAATTTCCGCAATTACTATTTCTGCATCAGCATCGGTAATTTCCAAGCGCGCTGTCTGCGATTTCAATAGCACCCAATATTCACCTTGAATCTTGGCAATATCTTGTTTCACCTTGCGGATTTGTTGCTCGATTCTGACTTTTTCAGCTTCCTCAATGGTTCGCAGTGCGGATTCTTTCCCCGCAAGCTGTTCGTAATAGCCTTCAATTTCAGTTTGCAGGTGAGAAAGTCGATCGATAGTCATAGAGTCTTTCAGGTTGAGTGGGCGGAGACACTACAGATAGCATACCCAAATCCTCATGC
>NZ_PVWO01000574.1 GCF_003003845.1 Chamaesiphon polymorphus CCALA 037
GACTCAGCTCGCTTACGAATTACGACTTACGAATTACGACTTATTTAACCCATGTTTTTGAATGACACCCTTGCCTTGTGGAGTGCCAGTATCGCTCCTGTGATGCCACCGCCATTGCTAGCAACAGTAGCGGCAGAATATGCTCCGATCGTGTTATCTGGAGTACTGCTGACTCTAGTTGCGATCTTTATCGCCAGTAAAATTGGCTCGGAAGTAGCCAAGAGATTAGATTTTCCGCCCGTGTTAGGAGAATTGGTGGCGGGTGTAATCGTGGGAATTTCGGCCTTACACTTAGTTATCTTTCCCGAAGGTGGACTAGCTGCGACGGATTCGTTGCTGATGAATGCGCTCCAGCTACTGAACAACCTGTCGCCCACCGCGATCGAAGCTGTGTTTGAGTCTCAAAGCGAAGTTATTTCCGTTTTGGCCGAACTCGGTGTAATTATTCTGCTATTTGAAATCGGCCTAGAATCCGATCTGCGCCAGCTCAAGGCAGTCGGGATTCAAGCAGTAGTCGTTGCTTGTGTAGGGGTCGCCGTGCCCTTTATAGCGGGCACTGCGGGATTAATGGCGATCTTTCATGTGGCGGCGATTCCGGCAATTTTTGCGGGGGCGGCATTGACGGCAACCAGTATTGGGATTACGTCTAAAGTTTTATCGGAGTTGGGACAACTTAAATCAACCGAAGGTCAAATTATTGTCGGTGCGGCGGTAATTGACGATGTGCTGGGAATTATCGTCCTCGCGGTAGTTGCCAGTCTCGCTAAAACAGGGGAGATCGATATTGCTAATGTGATTTATCTAATCGTTAGTGCCACAGTATTTCTAATCGGTTCGATTCTCTTGGGTGGTATTTTTAATCAAGCTTTCACCGCGATCGTCGAGAAACTAGAAACCCGTGGTAACGTCATTATTCCAGCATTTGTCTTTGCTTTTTTCATGGCATTTTTAGGCAATGCAATTCATCTCGAAGCAATTTTGGGCGCATTTGCCGCCGGATTGGTATTAGATGAAAGCGATGCCCGTAATGAATTAGACGAACTAATTAAACCGATCGCCGATGTGTTCGTACCGATCTTTTTTGTAACTGTCGGCGCGCGTGCAGATCTGGGCGTGTTAAACCCCACCGTGCCTGAAAATCGGGCGGGATTGTTAATTGCAGTCTTTTTGGTAGCGGTGGCTGTTGTCGGTAAGCTAGTCACAGGCTGGGGGGTATTCGGAAAACCAGGCATCAATCGCTGGGCGATCGGCGTCGGAATGATTCCACGAGGCGAAGTTGGCTTGGTATTCGCCGGAATTGGCTCTGCTAGCGGCATTTTGTCTAAGCCGTTACAGGTATCGATTATTATCATGGTAATTTTGACTACTTTCTTGGCTCCGCCATTTTTGCGTGTCGCCTTCGGACAAACAGATAAAACAATCGATCCAGTAGAATCGACTAGCGACTAAACGATCGAGATTAAACATATTCAGCGGGGGGCAATTTATTAATTCTCCCTCCGCCGATCGAGTAATATGCTCCAAATGTGTCGATCGATCTAAATTTGGGAACGCTAGATCCATTCTTCGATCGCGTGCGGCATGAAAACATTAATTCAGATTGTTGTTATCGGTGGTATTGCTCTATTTTCCAATCGGCTGCTATCCCAAAGCCTAATTCCGACACCAGGCTGCAATATTAAAGGGAATATATCTTGGAACAAAAAGGCGAAGCTCTATCATCTTCCTGGAATGAAAGACTACGAAATTACCAAGATCGATCCTGGCAAAGGTGAGCGATGGTTTTGTACTGAGTCAGAGGCAATTGCCAGTGGATGGAAGAAAGCACCAAGATAAGCGATCTAGTTGATGCAAAAGTTTGTTGGTGCGTTATCCTGCCAAGTAACGCACCCTACTTCGATCTTACGAGTATCAAACCTATGACAGACAATAATTCGACCCAAATACTTACCGCACTCCAAGGATTAATCGATGTTGTTGCCAAATTGCGCGATCCCGATGGGGGTTGTCCTTGGGATTTGGCGCAGACACCACAAAGTTTGACTCCCTACATCGTTGAAGAAGCTTATGAGGCGGTACACGCGATTCGGAGTGGCGATCGAGACGCGATCGTTTCGGAGTTGGGGGACTTATTAATGCAAGTAGTATTGCAATCGCAAATAGCTAGTGAAACGGGGCAATTTACGATCGAGGATGTGGCACGCGGTATTAGTGAAAAATTAATTCGCCGCCATCCACATGTATTTGGGGACGTAGAAGTAAATAGTGTCGAAGAAGTTAGAGCCAATTGGGAAGAAATTAAAGCGATCGAAAAAGGTCAAACCACCGAAAAACTCAGCGATAAATTGAGTAGTTATACAGAAAAATTACCACCCCTAACTGCGGCGATGAAAATCTCCAAGCGCGCTGCGGCGATGGGATTTGAATGGGAAAATGTTGAGGGCGTATGGGAAAAATTCGATGAAGAGTTGGCCGAATTTAAAGAAGCACTAGCCACGCCCGATGTCGCTCATCAAGAGACGGAATTGGGGGATTTATTATTTACCATCGTCAATCTCGCTCGATGGTTTAAGTTAGATCCAGAGGGAGGTTTGAGCGGTACCAATCAACGCTTTGTCGATCGGATCCAACAGATGGAACGCTATATCGATAAGCCGTTGACAGAATATTCGATCGCGGAATTAGAAACGCTATGGCAACAAGCCAAGTAACACCTAAAAACTCGATAGTCAGAACCCCGACTTTTTTAAAAAAGTCGGGGTTCTAAAACACTAGTTTTAATATGTAGGGTGGGCACTGCCCACCAGCTAAATTTTAAACACGCTCGATTAGATTAATTTTGAAATCTCCAAATCAAACATATCAAATTCGCCCAAAATTTCAGGGTCTAATTAAGTGGTAAATAAATTGAGTCGATCGAAGGGGGATATCTGGAAATTAGTATGAGGATAGATGGTGGGCACTGCCCACCCTACTTTAAACTATATCCAGCCTACTATTCACTAATTAAAAAACTTGTTCTACGGCAGAAATTTCGGGAATCATGTCGCACAATTTGCGCTCGATCCCCATTTTGAGGGTCATTGTCGAACTGGGGCAAGAACCGCAGGCACCTTGAAGGCGAAGTTTGACGACTGGGCCATCGATATCCACCAATTCTACGTTACCACCATCAGCCATCAGGTAAGGGCGGAGGGTATCGAGTACGGTTTCGACGTTAGCAGGATTGAGTGTTAAAGATTCAGACATAGTTTACTAAACCAAATTGAACGGGAGCGATGATGGATCGACTTTATCTCGATCGTAACCGATCCAGTCGATTATTTCCCGATTGTTTTAGGGTGTATTTCTCTATCTTTATGGG
>NZ_PVWO01000575.1 GCF_003003845.1 Chamaesiphon polymorphus CCALA 037
TGGGAGAGGGGAGCCAGATCCTGCGGCTCTGGCTCCCCTCTCCCAAACTTGGGAGAGGGGAGCCAGAGCCGCAGGATCTGGCGGGGTGAGGGCCACAGGTTTTCGCTAGAACACAAAGCCTTGGTAAATCGGACTTGAAGATTAGATATGTACCCAACCCAAGCAGGAGAGGAAGACTACCAAGCTCAATACAACTACCCCAGCACCACCACTATAGGTAATGACTTTGCCGATGGTAGTGAGCACTGGCGAAGGTTGTTTTTGCCAATTCCAACGAGTTTGCGACATAATTGGCCCGGTATAACCCATGCCAGGGAAGCCTCGGAAATTTTGTTTGGGCAGTTTATCGCGATAATCGGTACCGTAACGCGCCATCCGCTCGAATGGTAACTGACCCTGGATTTGCTGGGGTAGAATCCGTCGGCGTTGATAAGGCACGGTACTATCGCCAAAGTTTTCTTGATATTCCTCAGTACTGAGTAGGCTATCGATAAAAGTGTAAAAGCCTTTGGTCGCAATTACAATCGACCAAGCAATTTTTTCGCGTTCGTTATACACTTCGCGTCCGAGAATGCGTTGAATGCAGATTTGGACGACCCGATAATTATTATTGCTATTAAAAGTCAGATTGCGAAAAGATTCGGAAGTTGCCAAGCCGCGAATAAATTGACGGACGGTAATCTGACCGCACCGTAATTGTGATTCTAGAGCAATTTGACGGCTGTGGACTGTCGTTTGTTGTTCGTGAAAAATCTGCCGATAGGCAGCATTAATCAGTACATCAAAATCGGATGTTGATAATAAATTGTCGATACTAAAAATCCTGGGTTGTTCTTCCCAAGCTACTTCAAAACTGGAGACACGCTGATTTTGAGAGGTGGGTGAGTATTGTAATAAAGGAATTGACACGATTTTTATTTCTGAATGTTATTAAGATCGCGGCTGAGATTTTTACTTTTAAAGATAGTTCAAATCGATCGTCGATCGTCAGTAATATTTTTAAAAAGTGGCTAAATCGAAAAACGCGATCTGAAGCTGTCTCAAAATTACAGATTGAGAGCGATTTTCAGATTGCGATCTAGGTAAGAATACTCAGCCAATTTTCAGCATAGGCGATCGGCGATCGCCTTTTAGATGCTCGGTAATAATCTGTAATAGTCGCCACCATGGGATTAGGCAACTAGACATTGTCTGGTAATAGTGAAATATCTATGGTGAATATCGATCGAGGTAAAATATTAGAGCCTTTGGATCGCGAGCTAAAAAGTCTAGTTCCGAAGCATTCTTAGTATACGGCGAGTCTTGTTAATTTTTATAACGCTTATCCCTATTCACGAGCAATCGATTACATTCAATAAATTATTTTTATCTAAAATAAAAAGATTAGATTCGCTCGATAAAATATACTACTCGTGGATAGAGAACACTTTTATAAACTTCCCGAAGCAACGGATAATAACAACGCTTTTCGTCTCCAGTGGCGTGTAGATCCTCGATTGAGACGATATATTCACAATCGTATCCCTGAAGATTCATCAACTTCAGCAGTATTAGCAATTGCCCAGGGGCTAGTGTTGGAAGTGCGGCAACTACCACCAAATCGGGAAAAATTGTCCCCCGCAGCACGAGATCTCAGTGGTTGTATCGCAGCTTTACTTGCTTATACTCTATTTTTGCAGCCAACCCTGGGGCGGCGGATGCAAATTCAACTCCGCACTAATATGTTTGAACGCCTTCAACGCCACTTGCAAGGTTTGGAGCTTCGAGACATCTACCAAATTGGCTTGACGCTGATTTTCAACCCAGCCGATTTTTTAAATAATTTTCAGCCATTATTTAGATTGGTACGATAGTTTATCCCAATATACTCACTCCAAATTTTGGCGATCGCTTGGCGATGAATTGCGAAGTTTAATCGGCGATCGCAATTTAAATCGTACTAATTTAGGCATGTTAAATAGCTGTAGATCTTCCCGCCTTAAAAAGATTCTCAGTTTTGGAACAGAAGATAAAGATCGTCTGCCTGGGCTACTATTATTGCACCAGTGTTTTCAAGAAACGGTAACAGCTAAAAAGTTTATCACTAATAAACCTCAACCAGTCCATTATGATGCCTTATTAGCTAGATATCGACAGCGATCTGTCGGTCTAAATTTTGAAATTGTCGATCGAGAGCGAGTAATCGAACTATTAGATTATTTAGGTACTAGTTTACGCAATTACGCCCGACCTGGCGAAGTATCTTGGGATCTGCCTGTGAATGAAGACGCACAGGAAGTAACTACCATCGGAGATCTGCAACCCGATCTCCAACCTGAGTCCCAAAGAATAGTAGTAACTGAATATGATGAAATTAGGGAATTAGCTCTAAATTTATTAGACGAGCATTGCTTAGAGCTTAAATTATTTTTACTTCAGTATGGCTTGGAGTTGACTCAAACAGAAGCTGCCATAGAACTAGATTGCAATCAAAGTACTATCGGTCGTCAGGCTACTAAACTACTTGCTAAACTAGCTCAAGAACTTTATTCAAGGTATCATAAATCATCGTCAGCAGTCAATATACCTAGCGATGTTTTGTCGCAATATATTAAGTATATCGATCGAGTTTGTAGCGATTACTATCCCGAATTGTTAGGAGCTATCTTGACAGAAATTGTAGTTACCGAATCGAATCAGTCGCAAATTGTGGCTTTATTTATCGATCGAGTAACCACTCAATGGCAATTTAAGTTTAAACCCGATGGTATGGGTGCGCGCAAAGCCGCTGAATTTGTAAGTCGGAAACAGAATCTACCTTTCTTCTTTCCTGACAAGATTTAGAGCGATCCGCACTGGATCGGCTCTGGTTTAGCCCCTACCCGCTAAACCAGAGCCAAAAAATATGCAAAAGTTGCCGTTTGCATAATTAATTTCTGTAGCGATGCATATTCTCGATCGAGTTGTCCGATCTAGACATTAAGCAGACACCGAGTAGTCGCAGAACATCCTGAGACTATGGCTAGATTAAGATTCTCCACGCATCTACACTCTCGATCGGGCAAATGTATACAATGTCTTTAATTTAAACTTCAACATCTGAATTTATTTAGACTTTATCTATTGCTTGGGTAACAAAGAAATTCTCAGTCGAACTAATTGTCACAATGGCACTTGGATGAGTTTTTCAGACAGAGTAGTGCATCGCCCCAATCGCAAGCAACTCAACAAATGCTGGACATAGTTTGTCGCTATAAATAATTGGCATTGTCCCACTTTGAGGCGATCGAGTCACCCGCAACCACCCTTAGAGGATGTTTGAAAAGTGGGGAGGTGGGTAAAAAAGCTCACAAGAGCATAAGCTACGAATAGAAAGTAAGTAG
>NZ_PVWO01000576.1 GCF_003003845.1 Chamaesiphon polymorphus CCALA 037
CTTGCCTCTGTTTGGAATTTTCCTCATTTTAGCAAGCAACCAAGTAACCCTAATTTTTAATCTTGACACTGCACTAGTCGTCAGTGGCATGTCACCGATTATCTATATTTGGGATACGATTTCGGGAGAGCCGATCGGTACTTTAAGCGGACATCTAGACTGGATTTGGTCGATCGAGATGAGTGCTGATGGTCACACGCTCTTTAGTACTGGCGAAGATCGAACGATCCGCGTTTGGGATCTCCAGTCTGGGACGTGTCAGACTGTCTTGCGCGGTCGTCAACAACGGATTTGGAGTATTTCACTCTCACCTGACGAACGTCATCTCGTCAGCGGTAGCGAGGATCGGTCGATCGAGATGTGGGATCTCCAGTCCGGGAAATGTGTCAAAACTATTAATGGTTACGGTAACTCGATTAAAGCAATTGCCTTCGTCCCCAATCGGGACTGGTTGGCTAGCTGTCATCGCGATTGCACGATTCGGCTGTGGAGTCTGCAACACCTGGTTTGCATTCATACCTTCACCGGACATACCGATGCCGTGCTGACGATTGCCATTAGTCCCGATGGTCGCTATTTGGCTAGTAGTAGTCTCGATCGCACGATTCGACTCTGGGATTTACACGATCTAAGCTGTTGCCACACGATCGAGACCTCATCCGCAGGCATCTGTGCGCTAGCATTTAGCCCCGATGGTTGTCAGTTAATTTCTGGTAATTATCAAGCCGAATTACATATTTGGGATCTCCCCATCGGCGATCGCCACAGCACGATTGCCGATCGGCCTCGATCGTCGCTCGGTCATCCCAAGCGGATCGAATCAGTTGCAATTTGTCAAGTAAATCACACGATCGCGACTGCATGTGAAAATAAAATTAGGATTTGGGATCTCCATACAGGCGAATGTCTGCATACCATCATTGCCCACTATCTCAACGTGCTGACCGTGGCTTTTAGTCCTGACGGACGCTATCTAGCCACTGGCAGTATGGATAAATCGGCTAAAGTTTGGGACACCAGTAATTGGGAGTGCCTACAAACTCTAGATGTTCACCAGAGCTGGATTACAACCGTTGCGTTTAGTCGATCGCCTGTTTCACCCACACCGAGCGACGATTGTTTAATCGTCGGTAGCGGCGATCGACTGATAACCCGTTGGCATATTACTACAGGCGAATGTCTCCACACTTATACCGGACACACCAACTGGGTGTGGTCGATCGCCTACAGTCCCGATGGTTCGACAATTGCCAGCGCAGGAGAAGACGAAACGATTAAAATCTGGGATGTCAATGGCGATCGATCTCCCCATACGCTCCAACTCAAACGTCCCTACGAAGATACCAATATTACCGGAGCCACCGGACTGCCACCCGGACAAAGACAGACATTGAAGTTGTTAGGCGCGATCGAGGATTAGGGTGGATGAGTAATGAGTAATTGGTAAGAATACCATCATCGCCCGATCGTCAACAAGGCAGCATCGCTCCCAACTCCCAACTCCCCACTCCCCACTCCCAACTCCCAACTCCCCACTCCCCGCTCCCTAAAGCCATTATTATGCTAAAATAGCAAAGTTGTTAAGCCACGCACCGTCTTTGATTAACGTATCTGAAATCGATACCCTGGCCCAGGAACTAGCTACGATTCAACAGACTGGCTCCAAGAAAATTGCTCTATTGGGTTCTCGTCACGTCCCGATTACACACCAACATCTAATCGAGATGATGAGCTATGCTCTGGTACTGTCTGGCAATCGTTTGATTACCTCTGGTGCTACGGGTACAAATTCTGCGGCAATTCGGGGAGCTATTCGAGCCGATCGAGACATGTTGACGGTAATCTTACCCCAAAGTCTCGCTCGTCAACCTCGGGAATCTCAAGATCAGTTGCAGAATGTCATGCACCTGGTAGAAAATCCTGGTAATGACTCACTTTCGCTCGGCGAAGCTAGCGCGTTGTGCAATCAGGAAATTGTTTCTCGCTGTCAGCAGTTGATCTGTTTTGCTTTCCACGATAGTGACACTTTGCTCCAAACCTGCCATGAGGCAGAAGAACAACGTAAAGTTGTAACTCTATTCTATTTCGACTAACCTGTTTTCCCAACCGACTCATGTAGGTTGGGCGATCGAATTGGGGTTTAGTTGCCCCACTCTGACAGACGAATTCTGGTGAAAAGTGCGGTTTACTACCTACTAATGCTCTAATCCAACTTAGATTACCAGCCGCAAACACCCGTTTTATGAATTTCGCCAATCTCTCTACTCCAACAATTTTACTCGGCTCGATCGCGGCTGCGGCATTTCTAGTTTACTTTCCCTATTTAGTAGTTGCCATTACCCGCTTTCAAGTCGGGTTCGATATTTCAGCTCCGCGTGCTGCATTCGATAAAATGCCAGACTATGGCAAACGAGCAACTTGGGCGCATCAAAATTCTTGGGAAGCATTTATACTGTATAGTGCAGCCGCATTAATGGCGTATATTACCCAGCAAAATTCACCCACGGTAGTAAATTGCGCGATCGGCTTTACAGTAGCGCGGTTATTTTATTCAATATTTTATATCATCAATTTCCCGATCGGTCGATCGCTAATGTTCGGCGTCGGCTCAGTCGCTATCTTTACACTCATGTCCATGAGTATCACCAGCACGATGAATTAACTTAGATGTTAGGTGTTAGGTGTATCGACAGGGAAAATAAAACCCTAACTATCAACTATCAACTATCAACTATTAACTATTTAAATATGGCTTCTACATTTTCTTTTGATATTGTCAGCGATTTCGATCGTCAAGAATTAGTCAATGCGCTCGACCAAACCAATCGCGAGATTGGAAGTCGTTACGATCTCAAAGATACGCAGACTACCGTCGAACTAGCCGAAGAAAAGATTACAGTCAATACGGCTAGTGAAATGACTCTCGATGCCGTCCACGATATGCTCCAGAGCAAAGCACTCAAACGCAATCTCTCATTGAAAATTTTCGACTACGGTAAAATTGAGTCATCCAGTGGCAATCGTATCCGTCAAGAAATTACGCTCAAAAAAGGTATCAGTCAAGATATTGCCAAACAGATTTCCAAGCTAATTCGGGATGAATTTAAAAAAGTTCAACCATCAATTCAAGGCGATGTCGTCCGCGTTACTGCCAAGGATAAAGATGAATTGCAAGCAGTAATGCAGCGGCTCAAACAAGAAGATCTGCCAGTGGCTTTGCAGTTTACTAATTATCGGTAAATTAATTGATAATTGATAATTGATAATTGATAATTGGGCAATCTAGGGTAGTTTGTCGAACGCCTGTCATTTGTTAAAATTGATATTTTATCGATCGAGAAAGCATGGGTAAATTAAC
>NZ_PVWO01000577.1 GCF_003003845.1 Chamaesiphon polymorphus CCALA 037
TTTATGACCAGTGATTATGGTGACGACAACATTCGGGTACTGGAGGGACTAGAAGCAGTCCGAGTCAGACCGGGGATGTATATTGGTTCGACCGGGCCAAAAGGACTCCATCATTTAGTATATGAGGTTGCGGATAACTCGATCGATGAAGCACTGGCTGGTCATTGCAAAAACATCGATATCTCGATCAATGCTAATGGTTCGGTGACTGTGATCGATGATGGGCGGGGGATTCCCGCCGGGATCAACCCGCAGACTGGTAAGTCTACCATCGAGACAGTTTTAACCGTGCTCCACGCTGGGGGTAAATTTGGGGATGGTGGTTATACCGTCTCTGGTGGTTTGCATGGAGTCGGGATTTCGGTCGTCAACGCGCTCTCGTCGCATGTAGAAGTCAAAGTCTGGCGGAATCAGAAAATCCATACCCAGAGGTTTGAGAAGGGTTTTGCCGTCTCTGGATTGGAAGTAGTTCCGAGTCCCGAAAATCGGACGGGGACGACGGTAACTTTTCAACCAGATCCAGAAATCTTCAAAGAATCGACCGAATTTGACTTTGCAACTTTAGCCAGCAGGTTTAAAGAGTTAGCCTATCTCAATGCTGGAATTCGGATTAGCTTTAGTGACTACCGATTAGAACTTTTGGGTACCGAAGAACCCAAGGTCGAGAATTATTATTTTGAAGGTGGAATTCGGGAATATGTATCGTATCTAAACGAAAACAAGCAACCCCTACATGAAGAAATAATTTATATCAGCCAAGAGCAAGATAAAGTTCAGGTCGAAGTCGCGCTTCAGTGGTGTGTTGATGCTTATTCCGATAATATTTTAGGTTTTGCCAATAATATTCGGACGATCGATGGTGGGACACATTTAGATGGATTGAAAGTGGTATTGACCCGTACCATGAACTCGATCGCGCGCAAACGGAATAAACTCAAAGAAGGAGATGCCAATTTAGGCGGTGAAAATATTCGTGAAGGTTTAACTGCGATCGTTTCAGTTAAAGTCCCCAATCCTGAATTTGAAGGTCAAACTAAAACTAAATTAGGCAATACTGAAGTTCGGAAGATTGTCGATTCGATCGTCTCTGAAGCACTAACTGAATATTTAGAATTTCGTCCGAATATTGCCGATGCAATTTTAGAAAAAGCCATTCAAGCTTTTAATGCCGCCGAAGCAGCGCGTCGAGCTAAAGAATTAGTCCGCCGGAAGTCGGTATTAGAATCTTCAACTTTGCCAGGTAAATTGGCAGATTGTAGCTCTAAAGATCCTAGCGAATCAGAGATTTTCATCGTCGAAGGTGACTCCGCAGGCGGCTGTTTTCATGGCGATACACTCGTATCATTAGCCGATGGACGCAATCTCAGCTTTAAGGATATCGTCCGCGAACAACAAGCTGGTAAAGAGCATTTTTGCTACACCATTCGTCAGAATGGGACTGTTGGGATCGAGCGGATTTTGCATCCTCGAATTACCAAGCAGCAAGCTCAAGTTGTTAAGGTGACATTGGACAATGGCGAACGCATCATTTGCACGCCAGATCATCGGTTTATGTTGCGCGATGGTAGTTATAAAGCTGCTGCCAATTTGACACCTGCTGATTCGTTGATGCCTTTGTATCGCAAACTTTCTAATAAGAAAGAACCAAACATCACCATTGATGGCTATGAAATGGTTTGGAATCCTAAATCGGATTCTTGGTTGTTTACACATATGTTGGCAGATTGGTATAACTGCTGGCAAGGAGTTTATCAAAAAGCTGATGGTAGCCATCGCCATCATATTGACTTCAATAAACTCAATAACAATCCGACTAATCTGCAACGGATGACTCCTCAAGAGCACCTTCAGATTCATCAACAGCATGTTGCCAAGACACTCCATCGTCCCGATGTAGTCGAAAAATGTCGCCAAATTCGTCAAAGTCCAGAATTCCGTCAAGCGATGAGCGAACGGATGACTCAACCAGCGACTCGTCAAATTCTATCCAAGCAAGCCATCGCTCAATGGCAAAACCCTGAATATAAAGCTGATATGGGTGCTAAGTGGCAGAATTTCTATGCGCTTACCCCTCAATATCGCCAAGAAAATGCAGCTCGTCTCAATCTCGCTCAACAAAATTATTGGCAAGACGAATCCAATCGTCAAAAACAATCCGAGCGTACGCGTAATTACTTTATCGAACATCCTGAAGCTCGCTTGGAAATGTCAGTCCAAGCACAGCAGCAGTGGGAAGATCCGCAATTGCTAGATTGGAGAAAGCAAACAACTCAACAACAATGGACGCCAGAATTTCGCGCAAAACGAAAAGCTGCGTTGCATCAAACTTACTACCAAAAAACACTTAAGGTTCTCAAAGATATCGAGCAATCTAATGGATCGATCGATCTCAATACTTACTACCAATATCGCGTAGAAACTCGTGATAAATCTCTCCTGAAATTTGAAACTTTCTGCGATCGATACTTTGATGGTTCGACAGAGCGAGCACTCGAAGCAGTAGCGCAATACAATCATCGAATTGTATCGATAGAACCGATGGAAGAATGCTTTGATGTCTACGATATTGAAGTACCTCATACTCACAACTTTGCGTTAGCAAGTGGTGTATTCGTTCATAATAGTGCCAAGCAAGGACGAGACAGACGTTTTCAAGCGATTTTACCCCTGCGCGGTAAGATTTTAAACATCGAGAAAACTGACGATGCCAAGATTTATAAAAACACCGAAATTCAAGCTCTAATTACAGCATTAGGTTTGGGTGTCAAAGGTGAAGATTTTAAATCGGAACAACTGCGGTATCATCGGATTTGTTTGATGACCGATGCTGACGTCGATGGTGCCCACATTCGGACGCTATTGCTGACATTCTTCTATCGTTATCAACGCGCATTAATCGATGAGGGCTATGTGTATATTGCTTGCCCGCCGCTCTATAAATTAGAACGCGGACGCAATCATTACTATTGCTATAGCGAACGCGAATTGCAACAGAAAATCTCGGAATTTCCGGCCAATGCCAACTATACAATTCAGCGATTCAAAGGTTTGGGAGAAATGATGCCCCAACAGTTGTGGGAAACTACAATGGATCGAGAAACTCGCACGCTCAAACGGGTAGAGATTCAAGATGCTGCTGAAGCCGATCGGATCTTTACGATTTTAATGGGCGATCGCGTGGCACCGCGCCGCGAATTTATCGAAACCTATGGGCCAAAATTAGGTCTGATGGATTTAGATATTTAGGAGCCGTCGGTTCGATATAATTAATGAGATCTAAGCCCGACTTCTTCAAGAAGTCGGGCTTATCTATGCCGATCTATTAGGCACTAATTGAATCATGCGATCGCCATG
>NZ_PVWO01000107.1 GCF_003003845.1 Chamaesiphon polymorphus CCALA 037
CACTACTCAGACTCCGACACCCAGCCCCCGTCCAGCTGGCGCGCCGCCCCCACTCGGAGATCCACCACCAGGTCAACCCCGCCCTGCTGGTGCGCCTAACGGCCCGCCACCACTATAAATCTCGATCGACAATTAAGCTTTTAACAGATCGGCACCTTCAATGACCTTAGCCGACTCGATTTTGTCGTTGGGTTTGAGCTGTCCGAGGACTTCTTGTCCCGATGTCACATACCCAAATACGGTATAGCGACCATCGAGCAGGTTGCGTCCAGCCGGAGTCAATTCTGGCTCGAACAGGAAGAAAAAGACTTGAGACGAACCACCATTAGGGTCGCCTTCCGGACGCGCCATCGCCAAGGCACCATATGAAGAAAACGGTAGAACGGGTTCTTCGCGGAAGCGTCCAGCATCTTCCATCGTAATTCCATACATCGGTTCTTTATCGCCTTTGACCATGACTTCTAGCGGTACGGCTCGATATTTTTTGGTTTTGGGGTCGATAAAACCAACTTCATCCCCTGGCGGATCGCCAATCTGAAGCACGTAATCGTTTTCGGCACGGGTAAAAGCGAGATTGTTATAAAATCCGCGTTGGACGAGATCGACAAAGTTACCAGCCGTTACGGGGGCATTATAGCCATCAACTGTTAGAGCGATCTCGCCTTTATTAGTCTTGATGGCGATCGTCGCGCGCCCTTTGAGCTGGGGCAAGTTGCTATATTCTGCGGGTACTGTATAAGGGAAATCAGTCACCATTGAGGCTTCGAGCGTGCCAATTTTAGTTAAAGCATCGGTACGTTTGGCTTGCACCTGCGGCTTGTCTTTATCTGCTGTGGCGATCGCGAGTGCGTCTATGTCAGTTTGAATCTCGTTAAGCAGAGTTTGTGCTTCTGCTTGTTTGGAATCGGGCACACCCTTGAGGATATCGGCTGACTTGCTTTTAATTACCGCAGCCGCTTTTTTGACATCGCTGCTAATCGTGCTCCACTGTTTGCCGCGCAGATGGTTGGCAATATCTTCTAGGCTATTTTGCAGTTCCCGCACTGGTTTGTTGTCGATCGGGAGTGCGTATCTCAAAATTGACTGTCCGTCGGTAATGGCGTTGCCAGAAGGTAATAGAGTAGCTGCACTCAACCCCATCGAGAGGCTGAGTAGCAGCATTGCTACAATGCCAGTCTGCAACCAGTGTCGCCAGCGGTTAAGTATAGAAATTTTGCCCGTTTGCATTTGGTAAAATATCGATATAATCTAACTCTCTCATCTTGCCATATCTGGGATCGCTAGATTAATAGGAGTTGCTGTTCGTACCAATCGTTACACCAAAGCAGACACAACCAAAGTCGATCGGATCTCAATCATCCACTTCTGCACCAAACCACTTAGGATCGTCGAGAGCGCGCTCGTAATCTTGCTGGCTGCCAAAACCCAGTGCGGCTAATCGATCGAAGTAAGGATTATAGTCGAAGTCATCATCTTCCCAAGCTCGCGAGTTCCAGATGGCCTCGATCGTCCATTCTAACCAGAGGGCAGGGGGAGTCCACTGCTGAAAATATGCTATTTTCTGGGCTTCGCTCAACTGTCGATTTTGCCACCACTGCCACCAAATTTCGACATAAGCTTCGCCATAACCCATCCGCCAACACATGCTATAGGGATGTTCGTCAGGGAAAATAATCCACAGCGGCGGGACATCTCCGTACTTACTGAATGTCTTGGTAATTTCCGTTGCAATCCATTCTGTCATCGGATGTTAAATTGCTCTAAGCCGCACCTTTGACGCTGGCGTATAAATCTTTGAATAATCGTTGTTGGACGCTATGCTCGACGATCGGGAGTGGATAGCCAATCTGATGACAAGTCAAAGGTGGAATGTTTCCTTTCAGAATTAGATTGGTATCGACAGATTTCAATTCGGGCACCCACTGCCTAATATAATCTGCCTCTGGGTCGAATTTTTGGGCTTGAGTATAGGGATTGAAAATTCGTAATGGTTTTGGATCCATACCGCTGGACGCGCTCCATTGCCAGCCACCATTATTTGCAGATAGATCTCCATCAATGAGACGCTGCATGAAGTATTTTTCGCCCCATTGCCAGTTAATAATCAAATCCTTAGTCAGAAAGCTGGCGACGATCATCCGACAGCGATTGTGCATCCAGCCAATTTCATTGAGTTGGCGCATGGCAGCATCGACGATCGGATAGCCCGTTTCGCCCCGACACCAGGCTTCAAAACGATCTCCATCATCTTGCCACGGAAAATGTTTTAAGGCATCGCGGTAAGCCCCCTGGGCGAGGCTGGGGAAATGATACATGGCTTGTTGATAAAATTCTCGCCATGCGAGTTCCTGCTGCCAGGTGGTAATCCCCGCGCGGGCTTCGTCGCTTCTAGTTTCTGCCATTGCCTCGATTGTCGCCGCCCAGACGGTGCGAATGCCAATGACGCCGAATTTCAGGGCAGAACTGAGGCCAGATGTCCCGGCAATGGCGGGATAATTACGTTGTTCGTCGTATTCGCAGATCGATCGATGACAAAATGCCTCTAATTCGCGTGCGGCTGCGCTCGTACCTGGTTCTAGTTTGAGAGGGTTCTCCCAGATAAATCCTAAATCTTTGGCAGTTGGGAGGTCGATCGTCGGTACTTGAGTTAAAGCCGATAGCTCGTTAGCCTCTAGTTGGCTGGGGGGGAGTTTGACTTCAACTGGGGCTGGTTTCGATCGACTGCTCCAGTTGCGCCAGAATGGCGTGTAGACTGTATAGGGCTGTTTGTTGCCAGTGGTAATTTCAGTGGGTGCGTGGAGCAATTGATCCCAGCTCGTATGCACTTCGATGTTGTGACTTTTTAAAGTTGTGGCGATGCTCTCGTCTCGTGTTTGGGAGTATGGTTCGATATCGAGATGCCAATATACAGCTTTGGCGGCAAGGGTAGTAGCTAGCAGCGGAATTTTGACAACGGGATTACCTTCGACAAATAGCAATTGACTCCCCGCTCGGCGATAATCTTCGGCTAGCGACTTCAAGCAGCCGACGAGGTAAGCAACTCTGGCTGGTGCAACACTATCGTTAGTTAAAATCGCTCGATCGAAACAAAAGACACCGATGACTCTAGCATTGGTATTACAGGCTTGGGCTAAACCAATGCTGTCTGAAACGCGCAAGTCACGGCGGTGCCAAAATAAGATGAGATCTGACATTTAATTTAGCGAAAATCTAGGCGTTACAAGTATAGAAGCTTTAGGGGGCAAGGTTTTGGACTCGAAGGGAAAGTCGATCGAGATCTTTCACCCGATCGACTATTTCCGACTCAAGCCTTACTATTGAAAGCAGCGACTTTACTTGCCATTATTACTCAATTCTCTGAGCAAGGAACTCACCCCAGCGGTAGAGAGATCGCCTAGTGTTTTGGGGACATTTACTGCTAAAGCACCAATCGCTACATTTAGGAGTTTGGATGGCTCTAGTTCGCCTTTGACTAAATTCCACAATTGTCGAACTTCAGTTATGTGGAGGCGATTATCTTCGGTTAGTGCCATGATAATTTGATTTCTGAGCGATCGTCCTTCCTCAGACATTAGGAACTGTAGTCCTAATTGAGCGGTAGGCAACAGGTCAAAATTACCACCCGTGCGAGCGATACCAATCATATTTTCCAATCGTTGCCACTGCAACTTACCATCTTTAATTACTACTTCCAGCAACCGTCGCCGCATTTCTGGAGTTTCGCCGTTGAGCAGTCTTTGGGCGACATAAGGATAGCCAATTTCGACAATCTTGAAGTTAGGATTGAGACTGAGAGCGACACCTTCTTGCGTAACCAAAGAGCGGATGATGAGTGAAAATTGAGCGGGGATGCGGAAGGGATATTGAAACATTAATTCCGAAAATTCATCAGTGACAGTTTTGAAATTGAAGTTACCGACGTTTTCGCCGATCGCGTTGCCTAGTACTCGCTCTAAAGCTGGGATAATGGGAGAAATATCCACGTCGGGAGTCAAAAAGCCCAGTCTGACAAAATCATCCGTGAGGGCGAGATAGTCTTTATTAATTAAATGCACTACCGAACCCGCGATCGTTTCTTTAGTGTGTTGGGTGAGCTGATCCATCATCCCAAAATCGATAAATGCCATCCGTCCGTCGGCAAGTGCAAATAGGTTGCCAGGATGCGGATCTGCATGAAAGAAACCAAATTCTAATAACTGTCGCAATCCCGATGCAACACAAGCTTTAATTAATTTATCTCGATCGAGTCCAGCCTTTTTTATACCCTCTACATCGGTTAACTTAATCCCGTCGATCCACTCTAGAGTCAATACGGTATGACTGGTATATCGCCAGTAAATAGCCGGAACCTTAACTGTCGGATCGTCTTGAAAATTGGCGGCAAACTTCTCGGCATTGCGCCCTTCATTTTGATAGTCTATTTCTTCAAATAACTTCGTACCAAACTCATCGACAACGATGGTAAGATTATCGCCTAAATTTAATGGTAAAAATGGTTTGATCCAACTAGCCGCCCATCGTAACAAATACAGATCGCGAGTAATAGTTGGCATCAGATTGGGACGTTGCACTTTGACTGCAACCTGTTCCCCTGTGTACAATCTCGCTTTGTAAACTTGACCCAAACTGGCCGCTGCGATCGGACGCGGTGAAATTTCTTGATACAATTCTTCTACCGATCGCTTCAGTTGCGATTCGATAATTTGCATTGCCAACTCATTATCGAAAGGTGGAAGTTGGTCTTGAAGCTTAATCAGTTCGTCCAAGAAATCTTGTCGGACTAAATCGGGACGCGTCGATAGCGATTGTCCGACTTTGATAAATGTCGGCCCCAATTGCGTCAAAATTTCCCGCAGTTGCTCGGCTCTTTGATTTTTATTTGCTTCGGTATTACCAACAGATCGATCGAGTAATAACCCAATTAACAATCCGGCAAACAACCAAACGATAACTAGTGCGCGCCAGATTACCAGCCACGGACGTCTATTGTAATACTTAGCAATCGCCTGGGGATTATAACGCCGCAGTTGGGTAAGTTGTTGCTGACTCACGTTGTAAAGTTGCCTCTTAAAACTCTGTAATACTTTATTTCGATATTATTAACCGAAAAGTTAACTTTCGTTACATTATTCCCTAATATCTTAACTTTTTGAAAGTAGATATCTGGATCGCCCTTAACATTAGTATACAAAAATGTAGATAGTGTGGTGTTAGTGCGATAACCGAACCTAAAATCTTGGGAGTCTTGGCGATCCCCGAGAAATTTATGTAGTGTCGATTGCACTCGATCGATCGCTAGCCCCATCTGCTATGATACCCACTTAAAGGTCGTTTTTGGAGATCCAGCATCGCTTCCAAAGGCGATCGAATCGGCTAAATAGCTGGATCTAGATCGGTCATTGACTGTAATATACTCGATCGCTGCCAAGCCGGAAAAAAGTTTTAACTAATACTTCAATTTGACGATCGACTCGATCCAATCTGTTCCTAACTATGCCGAAATTACTAATTACTGGGGCGAGTGGTTTTCTCGGTTGGAATTTATGTCAACAGGCTCGATCTCAATGGGAAACTCACGGTACATACTCGCAAAATTCGATCGAGATTAGCGATGTTCGGCTGCACCAAATCGATCTCACTCAAATCGATGCAGTTACTGCCAGGATCGATGCGATCGCGCCAGATGCTATCATTCATACTGCGGCGGCGGCTAGTCCCAACTTTTGTCAAACATATCCAGAACTATCCGCACGCATCAATATTGGCGCATCCCAACTACTGGCAAAGATCTGTGCCCAAGCCAAGATTCCCTTTGTTTTTACATCCACCGATCTAGTTTTCGATGGTAAGCAGGCACCTTATCTAGAGACAGATCCAGTTTCGCCGCTGAATATTTATGGCGAACAAAAAGTAGCCGCCGAACTTAAGATCTTAGCTACCTATCCACAAGCGACAATCTGTCGAATGCCGCTGATGTTTGGCATGGCACCACCGACGGCGAGTAGTTTTCTCCAGCCTTGGCTAACAGCATTAGCCAGCCAGCAGACGCTCCAATTATTCATCGATGAATTCCGCACGCCAGTCAGTGCGGCAACCGCTACACGCGGTTTATTGATGGCATTACGCAAATCGCCAGGAATTCTCAATCTCGGCGGCAAAGAACGGCTGTCCCGCTATGAGTTCGGACAATTGTTAGCTGAAGTTTTCGGGTTTGACTCATCGCTGTTGTTGCCAATTTCCCAACGAGATCTAACGATGGCAGCTCCCCGCGCCGCAGATGTTTCGCTAGATAGTACTAAAGCGATCTCATTAGGCTACGAGTTACCACCACTACGTCAAGAATTGGAGTCCCTCCGGTTAGCGATAAACTCTGATAGGTGATTAGTGTTGTAGGGTGGATGAGTTGTGGAAAAGGATTTGGCGACTTTAATCGCCGCTGACATGTACGACTAATTCACGGTTGTAGCGATGTTGGCGATGTTCCCACAGATAAATTCCTTGCCAGGTACCCAATACCAAACTACCCCGCATAATGGGGATTTGTTCGGAGGTATGGGTAAGTGCGGTGCGAATGTGTGCTGGCATATCATCAGCTCCTTCGGCAGAGTGAATATATTTACCATCTTCTGGGACGAGTTTAGCCAAGAAATTAGCCAAGTCTATCAGTACATCCGGATCGGCATTTTCTTGAATTACTAAACTTGCAGAAGTATGTCTCAAAAATAACGTACATAACCCCGTTTGAATTCCAGATTGCGTGACGATGCTAGTTATCTGGGATGTAATTTTGACAAAGGATTTGGGCGTACTGGGAATTGTCAGAACTTTTTGATAATGAGTCACAATTAAATTAATTGATAATCGATCGGAGAATTGAGCCTAGATTTAGGTACTACTAAGATATTTGACGATCGAACTCGCGATCGAGTGATTGCCATCGGTTGCTATTTTAGTATTCAATCTCGGCGGTTGTACTGGTCGATTCAAGAAATCCCAGTTGGGAGCAAAAAATTCATCGGGATTAATAACTTGATGATAGCCATAGTCTTGCATCCCATTGAGGATAATTTCTGACTCGGCAAAGCCAGAGCGAGTGATTGAAACGATCGGTATTTGCAGTTTGAGAGCTTCAGCATAGGTACAATAGCCCGGTTTGGAGACGACCCGATCGCACAATGGCATAATATCGACGGGACGCACTGCAAGATCTAGAGCTTTGACTAAATTGGGTAAATCTGGGGCATGGCGATCGAGTGTGATAAATTGGTAGTCTGGAAATTGACTGACATTCTGATAAGGAATCGCATCTAAACTCAATCCGCCAAATGTGAGTAGAATTGTGTGTTCTTTAGGCCGATCGAGACCAAATTTTGTGCGAATCATTTCTAATGGATACTTAGGATCGCCACCAGTCAAGCCGACATCTTCAATTACGAGAAATCGATCCATCGACTCGTGCATTGGTACGCGAAACAACCTGTCGCAACATCCATAGCACTCGCTAATCCAATCTGCAATTTGTGCAAAGTCTTTGCCCCAATCTCGATAGATAAAGTCCCAGCCAAAATTACTCGACATCCAACAAGGAACGCCTAATTTTTGGGCAATTAGAGTGGCGATCGGCGGGGCATCGCCAAAGACTATATTCACACCATGTTCTTGACAAAAGGCTACTTCCTCGGCAATTATTTCGTCTTTGCTTGAGATAATATGTTGCCACTTAGATAACGTTGCATCCAGATCCATCTTCAAACTATCGGCCTGAACGACTCCCACATCAAATCCGCGCTGACGATAGATAAAATCACCATCTATGTAACATTCTAATAACCATTTCGGCGCAGTGGTTACCAAAATTAATTTAATTGATGGTAATAGCTTTTGCAACTGTCCGGCGATCGATGCTGTTCTGGCAGCATGACCGAAACCGTGGTCGGTAATCGCAATATAAATCGTAGGATTTGACATAGGAGTAATGCGTATTTCTTTAATTAATTAGCTTGCGCAAACAGTGAATTAATTCATCAATTTCTGTAGTAGTTGTGAAATAATGAGTGCAGGCACGAATGCAGACCGGATCGACGATCGTCCGCAGATAAAAATGTTGCCGTTCTAAATCTCGAACTAACTTACCACAGTCACCGTCCGTTAACTGAAACGATACTAAACCCGATCGCGGTGCGGTCTGATTGAGGCACTTAACCCCTGGGACTTGTTGTAAATTTTCCCACAGATACGTAGCCAAACTCACAATTCGATCGAGGCGATCGATCGCGCTCCCCCACTCCCGATGTGTCGCAATCGCCGCACGCAATCCAGAATATAAAGGATAAGCAGATGTCGCCACTTCATAGCGACGAGCATCATTCACTAATGGTAAGTCGGGAGTACTATAGTCCAAACCTCGCCAGCCAATAAAAGTTGGTTCCAAACTCGCGATCGCGTCTGGATGAATGTATAATCCGCCGACACCTTCCGGCCCACACCACCATTTATGTCCCGTAAATGCGTAAAAATCTATCCCCAACTCCGCTAACTGAAGTGGTAATAATCCGACCGATTGAGCGGCATCTACCAAAATCCGGATCGGCCTCTGTGCGCATGGATCTTGCCGAATTGCCTTTGCTATTTCCGCCAGCGGCACTACCTGTCCGGTATTCCACAGCACATGACTGAGGACGACCAGTCGAGTCTGGGGTGTTAAATGCGCGACGATCGTCGTAACAGGATCGCCTGTATTTAAAGTAGCTTGGAGCGGAAATAGATCGACGACTACTCCAAACCGCCGACAGATTTCCTTAATGCTGGCAATGACCCCTGGATGTTCGCAGTCAGATAGCAGAATTCGGTCTCCAGCCTGCCAATTTAGCCCCCACAAGGCGATATTGCAGCCCGCTGTGACATTTTCGGTCAGAGCGATCGTGTCGGCGGTGACGCCCAATTCTGACGCGATCGCTTGGCGTGTCAGATGGGATTCGCGGATGACTAGTTCGCTAGTTTTAAGTCCGAATGGCCCCTGTGTTTGGATCTGCTCATAGGCACCGATAATGGCATCTAAGGCTGTTTGGGGCATCGGCCCTTGTCCGCCATAGTTAAAGTAGGATTTGTTGGCTAATGCTGGAAATTGTTGGCGATGTACATTCATCTAGGGAATAGGGAATAGGGAATAGGGAATAGGGAATAGTGAGTAGGTTGGATTGAGGAACGAAACCCAACAGCACCAACCTTAAGGTACATTTAGCGTTCGGTGTGGACAGCGGTTAGGCAAGATCGAGAGCGATTATTTAAGTTCAAATTTTTGGACGCTACCTAATGAATAATCATCGAGCTTAAGGTTTTTAATTGTTTTAGACAAGCGTTGATAAACGGCATCTTTCACCATTAAACCCTCGCTTTCTTTGCGGAGTCCAACAATTACCAAACTGCGCTGAATAGAAGTTCCGGCGGTATCTCGCTGACAATTATCGCGTTTGAATTGACCGAGATTGAGAATTGGGTATTCTTTGACTTGAAATAATTGCTTGACAATTTGGTCTTGAATTGTTTTGGCACGACTGAGCGCGCGTAATTCCTCTTCCGCATTAGATCCTTCGCAAGATGCAGTCCCGATCGCGACAATGCGATTGGGATTATCCATGATTTTGAAAATACCTTGTTTTTCTAACTCTTGCTTGAGTACAGAAATTGGTAAAGATTGAGTCGATCCCTTCAGTCTTACCTGGCTGTCAGAGGCTAATTGCCATTCATAGCGATCGCTCAATACTGCCATATTAATCTCTGCTGATTTGCCATTACGATCTTTTGCAGATAAATAGGGATAATAGAGGACATTGCCGATCTTTTGGGGCGTCTGGAGTTTCATCGGCGGTGGCGGTAGCGGACACGATGTATTGTGTCCGCCAAGTTGGCACTCGATGAAATCTTTATTGGCATAGGCAGCTAACCCCGTAGAGAGAACTGCCAGAATCGCCGTACCGATAATGGCTTTCAATCGCCAATTATTTACAGGTGGCAAAGCCAATGCTGCCTCAATACACGCAATCGATTGATGTCGATCCTGGACTTCATTCATTAACATTCGATCGATTGCATTTGCCAATCGATCGCTAATTTGGCGTTCTTGAGCGACTAATTCTTGTCGCCACGTCCATTTATTACTCATAAAATCGTACAGTCGATCGGGAGTAATATCGGTCAACAAATGGATACAAGTAGCACCGAGAGCATAAATATCGCTCGCCGGATAAGCCACCCCCGCCCGAATTTGTTCGGGCGGCGCATAACCCATCGTCCCTCCTGTCGTACCGCGCGACATTACAGTACTATTGAGATGTTTGGACATGCCAAAATCAATTACCACCAATTGGCCATTTTTGCGACGCATGATGTTTTCTGGCTTAATATCGCGATGAATTACCCCGCGATCGTGAACGAATTTTAGGATTGGTAATAAATCATCTAATAATTGCAGAACTTTTTCTTCAGAATACGCACCATTTTCATCTAATTCTTTGAGCAAATTTTGCCCATCGATAAATTCTTGAATCAGATAAAATCTCCGCTCTTGCTCTAAATAAGCAAACAATTGGGGGATCTGGCTAGAGTCCGCACCCAATCGATCTAGTTGCGCTCCCTCACGCTGAAATAGTTCGATCGATTTTTCAAAAGCTTCAACATCATCTAATACCTGTGGTGCCGGGAAAAATTGCTTGATTACGCAACGTTTTTCTTCGGGCATATCCGTATCCACTGCCAAAAAATTGCGGCTCATCCCGCCACTATCGAGAAAACTGATGGCTCGGTAGCGATCCTTAAGCAGTAACTGGCTACCACAAGCTTTGCAAATTTTTTCCTCGGGATGATTTTGAGGCTGAGGACAATTCGGATTGAGGCAATAGCTCATTGTGGGGATAAATGATGCGGCGATAGATGAATTTTAGCTTAATGCTACATAAAAGAGCGATCGATCTATCTCGATCGAGTGATGAAATCGCCTAATTTAGGTAGTATTTACCGAACTCTCGTCCAGATATTGGTTTGGCTTTGCTAGTCCTCGATCGAGCGTCTCAAATCAAAGTTACATTCGTAGCTAGTTATCGGCATCTTATATTAGATGGGAAATGAGCACCAAACAAGAGATAATATATCTGACTCAGTAAATAAGGACAACATTAATTATTTACCGAATCGCGCTTTTTACTGACAACTACTATATGCCCCAACTCGGATCCCTCTTCGATTGGTTTGCCGATCGTCAGAAAACTAGCCCCAGCATTCAGCAACAACAGGAGCGAGAAATTGCTGATGGGCTGTGGACAAAATGCGAAGACTGTAACGCGATCGCTTACACTAAAGATCTCATCGCCAATCAGATGGTGTGCTTGGAGTGTGGGCATCACAAGCGTGTCTCTTGTCACGAGCGCATCAGTCAACTCATCGATGACGATACCTGGATTCCTCTCGACGAGCAGCTCCAACCCAGCGATCCGCTCAAATTCAGAGATCGCAAGGCTTACAGCGACAGGCTGCGGGAAACTCAGCGCAAGACAGGCTTAACCGATGCCGTCGTCACTGGCATGGGCAAAATTGAAGGCTCGCCCATCGCCTTGGGGGTGATGGATTTTCGGTTTATGGGTGGGAGTATGGGTTCTGTTGTTGGCGAAAAGCTAACTAGAGCGATCGAATATGCTACCGCCAACCGGATCGCCGTCGCGATCGTTTGTGCCTCTGGTGGTGCCAGAATGCAAGAAGGAATGCTCAGTCTGATGCAAATGGCTAAAATATCTGGTGCGCTAGAACGACACCGTGAAGCCCAGTTACTATACCTCCCCATCCTCACCCATCCCACAACGGGAGGTGTAATCGCCAGCTTTGCCATGCTGGGAGATATTATTCTCGCCGAACCCAAAGCCACGATCGGATTTGCAGGCAGACGCGTGATCGAACAAACGCTCCGCGAAAAACTTCCCGATGACTTCCAAACTTCCGAATACCTCCTCAAAAAGGGTTTTGTCGATAAAATCGTCCCCCGTACCCAGCTTAAGCATACGGTGGCACAGTTGGTGCGACTGCATCAGACAGTTGGGAGTTAGGAGTTGGGAGTTGGGAGTTGGGAGTTGGGAGTTGGGAGTTGGGAGTTCGCAGACAGACAGAAAAGGACGCAAGCGTCCTCAATATTCTCTTTCCTCCAACCCCAAATGCCAATCCCCAACTCTTTACTCCCAACTCTTCACTCCCAACTCCCCTCTCAATTGTAAATTTTTCTTTACTTTATGAGGAAAAATCGAGAGACCTTGGGCGAGATAATGAGATGATATTGGTAATATAAGATAGCTGTGGCTTTGGTCTTGAGTTTAGCTGTGTTGTGTACTTATCATCTAATTTAAAGTTATCTTTTTTGAGGGAGAACCATGTTCAAGCGATTCTTGTTGCTGGCTGTGGCAACCATATTGTTTGCATTCCAAACCTTAGTCACTAGTGCTAATGCCATCGAACTCGATGCTGCAACGCGCACAGTCAAATTAAATCCAGAGGGTGAAACTGTCACCCTCAATCTCAAACAAGTCAGTCAAGGCAGACAACTGTTTGCATCGACTTGTGCCCAATGTCATGCTGGTGGCGTTACTAAAACCGACTTTAACGTAGGTTTAAGCCCCGTAGATTTAGCTGGGGCAACACCCGCGCGGGATAATATCGTCGCGCTGGTTGACTACATGCATCATCCCACTACCTACGATGGTGAAACTCCAATTGCAGAGTTGCACCCCAGTATGGAAAGTGCCGATATTTTCACTGAGATGAAAAACCTCTCAGAGGATAATATGTATGCTATTGCCGGACATATCCTGATGCAACCCAAAATCATGGGCGAGCAATGGGGTGGTGGTAAAACTGTCCGATAGACAGTTGGATGGCGGATGCTGACGATTCATGCTGCTGTAATGATGCTAGCAAATCTTCTCAAATCGACGGTAAAGGTATACTTCGCTAGCATCCGATCGAAGTATGCACGAAGTATCGTGGCTAGCTCTCGAAATTGTTAAAGTTTCGACACAGATAGGTACATTTACCGATCGATACCCAACCAGATTGGTTACAATATATGGTTGATAGTTTAGGTTTCTTAATTTTAGATTAGTAAGGAGAAACGTTTTGAAAAAGCTGATTTCGATTTTAACCGTAGCGTTCGCGCTGTTTACAATGACATTTAGCAGTCCAGCTTTGGCTGGCGACGCAGCTAGCGGCAGCAAAATCTTTAGTGCTAATTGTGCAGCTTGTCACGCTGGTGGCAACAATGTCATCATGGCCAACAAGAATCTCAAAAAAGAAGCTTTGGCAGAATACGGGATGAATTCGGTTGCAGCAATTACTACCCAAGTCACTAATGGGAAGAATGCTATGCCTGCTTTTGGTGGCAGACTCAGTGCCGCTCAAATCGAAGATGTAGCTACTTATGTTTTGGCTCAATCGGAAAAAGGTTGGTAGACATTGCTGTTGGTGACTGATGACTAATTATTAGTCGATAAAGTCCATCAATCGATAGTGGCTGGTAATTGCTGAAGGTCGATCGAGAAATTGCTTATATGATAAGTTATTCTCTATCCCCGATCGGCAATCGCCAGCCACTTGTTTTTTAGGCTTTAGGCTTTAGGCTTTAGGCGATACCTGTCTAAATGTTAAATCTGAGTGAGAGAAAATTAATCAACGTTACCGTTAAAAAATACATTTACACGGTA
>NZ_PVWO01000578.1 GCF_003003845.1 Chamaesiphon polymorphus CCALA 037
GTCTAAAATGTAGCTCTCTGGCTCTGACAAAGATTCCGCTGTTGCGGACGCCATGCGTTGGCGTAGCCTCGCCTCTGGCGATACGAGCCGAGCAGTCATCTTCTCCCCTCAAATAATGTTAGTTAAATTTTTACAGTGTCATCTTCTTTCTACTATCGGCGTCGATATCTCGATCTACTTTCGATAGCCATGACTCGCTCATGTAGTGTCCGCGACAGCGGCATCGAGTATCGGTTGAGAGTAGTCAGTAGCCGACTATTTTCGCTAAGAGAATGAAACTTATAAAAAATAATAACCTATAAAATTAGCCAGTTACAGATAGGAAACCCAATGATTTCTAATCCCGATCGTATGCAAGACTATACTCAAGATTATCAACTAGCGGAAGCAGCTTATCTCCAAGGTAACTATGAAAAAGCGGCCACAATTATCGACACCCTAGTTACTAAATTTCAGGACGACCCTAGCGTTCGGCTCTTGCGCGGACACATCTATTGTTATGGTTTGTATCAATACGAAATTGGTAAAAAAGAGTATGAATATGTCATCGGTATCTCGACCGACCCAGAATTTTTACAATTTGCCCATAGCGGATTAGACTATGCTAACTCTTGTATCGGTCAAATGGGCGATCGCGTCGATCGAGAGCAGTTTAATGGTGGTGATTCTGGCGGACATTATCGCAATACGACCGCCGATTCTGCCGAATTACTGACTTGGAGACAGCCCGAAGATCTGACTGCTGATGAAGATTTCGATCTAGCCGCGCTCAACTTTAACATCGATATGTCGGGACAACTGTTTCCCAGTCAAGGGACGGACATTTTCTCGATCGAGACTAATACCAATATTGGCGGCCAAAAGCCACAAATAGCAACTGGATTTTATAACAACGAGCAAGAAACTCTCACTGATGCTTTCGCATTTGGCTATAATCAGGAAGACAGCCAAGCGGAGCAAATCTTCGACAATTTACCGCTAGCGACGACATCCGAAGCCGCAGAGGATACTGGCTTTTTTAATATTTCGCCAGCAGCACAGCGTGCTTTCGATACTTTCGACCCCGAGCGATCTGTTTCTCCGTTTGAAAGTTCGGATCGCTCGACAGATTTACCCGCAGCGGCGAGCACCGAGTCAAAGTCTAAGACTGACCTGCCAGATCGCCCCGTGGCCGCATCAGATCGACCGACGATGATTTTTCCCGCTCATACCGCCGAACCTTCGGCACAGCCGCTCCACGATCGCATTGCGGAAATTAGCGGCGATTTCGGTCAAGCTGAGTTTTCGGTCGAAGATATCTCTGATGCTCTCAATGAAATTAGCGGCGCGCTACCCATGGCTTGGCCGCCAACAGGTCAATCATCCGATCCCGCCAATTGGCTGGACGAGAAATCACCAGCCGATGCACGGCACGATGACATCGAGAACCCCCAAGCTGACGGGTTTGATTTTGGTGTAGCACAAGCTTTTCAAGATGCCTTTCAACCTCAAGAAGTCAACACTACTCCCCCTGCGGCGCATGTTCCACTCGCCCAATCACCTTCGCAATTTGCAGCAATTGACGCACTACCATTTGCAGCGGAAGATGCTGACTTTGGGACGCAATCGGGATTTTTGGATCTGCCGGACGATTTTCTCGAACAGCGCGCGCCATCAGCAATGGACACACCTAAATCTTCAGCAATGTTTGATGATAGTTCGACCTTTATTAATGGAGTGTCGATCTCTGGCATCAAAGCTCAGCCTACTGGAGCTGTAAGTAGTATGTATCGCGATGATAATTCCCACCTGACTCATATCGCTCCAGCTCAAGGTGTCTTTGCGCCGTTTGAAAATGCTTCATTCCAGAAAAAGCAGTGGATGATCTCTGGTGCTGCGGGTCTGGGTGCGGCAGTTGTCATTGCGGGAGTAACTTTTGTGGCTAGCCTTACGCTCCCTGAAAAAGTTGCCAAAGATGCTCGTCCGCCGCTCCAAAATGCTGGTGCCTTAATGATGTTATTGGGTGGCTTGACTAGCTTTGGAATTACCAAAATCTTGACTGGTCGTTACACCAGACAGGTGAGTCGGAGCGTTCGCGATCTTCAGTCTAATTTCGAGCAAGTTGCTCAAGGAAATATGGGGGCGCGGGCGACTGTATCTTCTCAAGATGAATTGGGTGTATTGTCGTCCTCCTTTAACTACATGCTCCAATCGGTGGTTACTAGCAACTCCGAAGCCCAACGCAAAGCACGGGAGATGGAACTGGCCAAAGACGAACTCCAACGCCAGGTAATTCGCCTTCTCGACGATGTAGAAGGCGCAGCACGCGGAGACCTGACCGTTAAAGCCGAAGTTACTGCCGACGTCCTCGGTGCGGTGGCCGACTCCTTTAACTTAACGATCGATAGTTTGCGGCAGATCGTTCAACAGGTACAAGTCGCCGCCGTTCAGGTCAACCAAAGTTCGACCGAAAGTGAAGCCTTCGCCCGTCGATTATCCTCCGACGCACTCAGCCAAGCCGAAGAACTCGCCGTCACCGTGAACTCCGTCCAAATGATGACGGCCTCGATCAAACGGGTAGCCGAAAGCGCGCGGGAATCAGAAGAAGTAGCTCGCACGGCATCTTCTACCGCCCTCAAAGGTGGAGAAGCGGTCGAACGGACGGTAGCTGGTATTCAAGAGATTCGCGAAACAGTAGCAGAAAGTACTCGAAAAGTCAAGCGTCTGGCCGAGTCTTCGCAACAAATTTCGCAAATTGTGTCGGTAATTTCGCAAATTGCTTCGCGTACCAACTTACTCGCACTCAACGCCAGTATCGAAGCCGCTCGTGCGGGTGAATCCGGCAAAGGATTTGCGATCGTTGCCGATGAAGTCCGACAACTAGCCGATAGAAGTGCCAAAGCACTCAAAGAAATCGAGCATATCGTACTCCAGATTCAAAGCGAGACTGGTTCGGTAATGGCAGCGATGGAACAAGGGACGCAACAAGTCATCCAGGGTACCAAACTGGCAGAACAAGCCAAACGATCGCTCGATGACATCATTCAAGTATCCAATCGGATCGATGCTCTGGTGCGATCGATTACCTCCGATACGATCGAGCAACGCGAAACCTCCAAAGCCGTCACCGAAGTTATGCAATCGGTCGAAATTCAGGCTCAGTCCACTTCTCAAGAAGCACAGAAGGTTTCTTCATCCCTCGAAAACCTGGTTGTCGTCGCTCGCAACCTGTTGACTTATGTCGAACGATTCAAAGTCGAGTAAGGGATTAGGCTTTAGGCTTTAGGCTTTAGGCTTTAGGCTTTAGGCTTTAGGCTTTAGGCTTTAGGTTTTAGGCAGAGGGTATGAGGTGACGGG
>NZ_PVWO01000579.1 GCF_003003845.1 Chamaesiphon polymorphus CCALA 037
CCAATGTGTTGCATTACAATCTCGAATTCAATCCCGATCGAATGTATGAAGATTTGGGACACTGGTTGTATTGTACGGACATTATGCGTGGCATTCTCGACTCGATCGGGGTCTCTAGCAAAAATCTGTTCTGGTGTCCGCCCAATCCGCCCCAGGAGCTACCCAAGCCCGATTTGGTAGGCGGAAACGTTTGAGCGATCGAATTACTGGCTCTGGCGATAACGATCGATTGACAGACGATCGTTATCGCAATTTAGCGATCGAGTCAAAATCGACGTCGATCGCGATCGAACCCAGAACTAAAACGATCGATAACGTTACTTTTGAGACATCCGCTCAATCTACCTCTAGATGGTCGATGCCTCGGTAGTTTTTGATTTGACGCAATTCTTCAGATAGCTTGGTATCGATCGAAGCTGGGCGCGCGCCCGCATTAGATGCCCATTGTTTGAGGGCTTCAATTTGGGGCTTGGCGATCGTGGCTAATGGTACCGTTTCTTCGAGCGCGCGGATGATATGTTCGGTATTAAAATCCGATCGATTGCCCGTAGTTCCGCTGCTAAAAGCCTGCTGCATTCCTTCGACGATCGCTTGTTCGATTTCCGCACCGCTATATTCGGGAGAATGCCGTGCGAGTAGTGCTAAATCGAATTCTCGCAACCGACTGGGGCGGAGTTTTTGTAAATGCACCAGAAAGATTTCTTGACGTTCGGCTTCATTTGGTAAATTCAAGAAAAAGATTTCATCGAATCGCCCTTTGCGTAATAATTCCGCAGGCAAAATCTGAATATTATTCGCCGTCGCCACTACAAATACCGGACTGGTTTTTTCCTGCATCCAAGTAATCAAACTCCCAAATACCCGCCGACTCGTCCCCGAATCGCCGTCGAAACCGCTACTGATATTCCCAAACGCTTTATCGATTTCATCCATCCACAACACGCAGGGAGCCACCGCTTCGACGATTTTTATCATCTGGCGCACCTTGCTTTCACTCTCGCCCACCAAGCCGCCAAATAACCGCCCCGCATCCAACCGCAATAGCGGCAAACGCCATTCATTCGCGATCGTTTTTGCCGAGAGTGATTTACCAGTACCCTGAATTCCCGCCAGCAACACCCCTTTAGGGTTGGGAATGCCATAACGCCTAGCTTCCTCAGTAAAGCTATCCTGACGCATCCGCACCCACTGTTTGAGGTTATCCAAACCGCCGACACTTTTGAGCGATTCGTGGGTAGTGTAGAATTCCAGAATCCCCGTCTGCCGAATGGCTTGTTGCTTGGCTGCTAAAACTCGATCGATATCTTGCTCGCTGACTTGCTGGTTGGCGGCGAGGGAAATAGCTAAAACGCGTTGAATCCGCGCTCGACTCAATCCCTGACAAGCTTTGACGAGTTGCTCTCTGCCAAGCGGGGAAAGTTTGAGTTTGTTGGGGACGACTAATTGAGAGATCAGATAATCGATTTCATTAGCATCGGGAAGGGGAAAATCGATGGTAGTTGTCTCTTCGATGAATTCCGGCGGTACGTCGAGGGAATAACTGGTAAGAATTAGTGTCTTGCGACTGCGTTTGAGTTCGCGGGTGAGATTTTTGATCTCGCGCACGATGGGTACATTCGGCGGTTGGAGTGGCGATTTGAGGATCGGGTGGATATCTTGCAAGACAAAGATCGCAGGTTTATCCGCAGGTGCTTTGGCAATCCGCCCCAATGCAGCGATGGGCGAACCTTTATCGGCTCCGTTATCGTTCCAACCCCTGACGATATCCCAAAATCGGAGTTCTCTAGCTGGTTGGGATTTATCGGCTACTTGCAGTAGTACGGTTTCGATCGGTTCTTCTTCAGCACCGACGATATAAATCAGCGGATACCGCGCCCGCAGCATGAGGTCTAGCTTTTCGACGATTTCTTGGTGGCTGCGGGGGAGGGACATTTTGGATTGTGGGTTGAGGCTAGTTACTATTTTAGATGATGTAGTTATTCTGCCCTGTTGGGGGTGAGATGATATCGATGGATTCTAGAATTTAGTCTTCACGGGAGTTATGCCATCCACCCATCTACTCCTCTGGTGACTTAACTTGGCTGAGGATTGCTTTGAGAGCGTCGCCTTCTAGGACTTCGCGATCGAGTAGAATTTGTGTGGTAGACTCTAATAACTCACGATTGTGTTTTAAAATGGCAACGGCCATGTTATTGGCTCGATCGATAGTTTCTTTAATCAGTCGATCGATTTCGATTGCAACATCTCCACTGACAGCGCGACGAGTATTAGTATCGCCTTCTAAGAATTGCGACTGGTTATTGGCAAACGCGATCGGGCCTAAAGTATCGCTCATCCCATATAAGGTAATCGCTTTTTCGGCGAGACTAGTGGCTTTTTGGATATCATCGCCAGCACCTGTAGACACTTTCCCGAACACTAATAATTCTGCTGCACGTCCGCCTAAGAGCGTCGCAATTTGACCGCGAATTTCGTCTTCCATCATCAGGAACCGATCTTCATCCGGCATCTGCAACGTATAACCCAGCGCACCCACGCCACGCGGCACGATCGAGATTTTCTCTACCTTACCCCGTCCCGGCATCAAAGCACCAACGAGCGCGTGTCCGACTTCATGATAGGCGACAGTTTGCCGCTCGATCGGGTTTAGTACCCGCGATCGTTTTTCCAAGCCAACTAATACCCGCTCGAACGCCAGCTCGAAATCCGCCATCAAAATCGCCTGACGATTATTTCTTGCCGCCATTAGAGCTGCTTCATTGACCAAGTTTGCCAAATCCGCACCCGTCAAGCCAGAAGTCCGCGTCGCTAACAATTCCAAATCGACATCCTCGCCCAACTTCACATTATTAGCATGGACGGTAAGAATCTCCACTCTACCCGATCGATCCGGTCTGTCAACCACCACTTGTCGATCGAAACGACCCGGACGGCGTAAAGCAGGATCGAGGACTTCAGGGCGATTTGTAGCAGCAATCAGAATTACCCCATTATTACCATCGAAGCCATCCATCTCAGTGAGTAACTGATTGAGCGTTTGTTCGCGCTCGTCATTACCACCGCTGGGATTAATGCCATTTCCCCGCGATTTACCGATCGCATCTAGCTCGTCAATGAAGATAATACAGGGAGCCTGACGCTTGGCTTTGTCGAATAAATCTCGTACCCGCGACGCACCCACGCCAACGTACAACTCGACAAATTCCGAACCCGACATACTAAAGAATGGCACCCCCGCCTCACCCGCCACTGCTTTAGCGAGTAAAGTTTTGCCCGTACCTGGAGGGCCGACTAATAATACACCTTTAGGAATTTTGGCTCCGAGGCGCG
>NZ_PVWO01000580.1 GCF_003003845.1 Chamaesiphon polymorphus CCALA 037
CTAGCAGCCTCTACTCAAAAATTCGATCGGATTATCTGGCAATCCCTCCGCAATGCGCCGCCGCTGGATAAAGTGCTGTTTCAACTCATTAGCGTTCTCTCGCGGCAACAGCAGACCGCACCTGCGGATACGTTGGACGCACAGATCTCCCAATTGATGGAACATCTCCGCACTTGTCGCTGTGCGATCGTTTTCGATAATTTTGAGTCTATTCTCGCTCATCAGCCGATCTCCCACTCCGGATCTAGTTCGACTCATAGCGGCTATCGGGAGGGTTACGCAGGTTATAGCGAACTGCTCAGACGGATTGGCACCGAACATCATCTTAGTTGTGCGATTTTAACCAGTCGCGAGAAGCCAGGTACCTTGATTCCGCTCGAAGGGGAATCTGCATCGGTGCGGACGCTAGATTTACATGGTTTGAGCGAAATCGAAGTGCAAGCGATCGGGATTAGCAATGGTTGTCATGCGATCGCCCAGAGCGATTGGCAGCAGTTGCAGCAGCATTATGCTGGCAACCCATTGGCAATAAAAATTGCGGCAACGACGATTCGCGATCTCTTCGACGGTAGTGTAACCGCGTTTTTGGAACAGGGGGTGACTCTGTGCGATGGAATTGAGAGTCTACTGAGCCAGCAATGCGATCGACTCTCGGAGATGGAGCGACAAGTACTATACTGGCTGGCAATTTACCGCGAACCTGTCTCGATCTCTCAATTGTTAGCAGACTTCATTCCCAGTGGTGTTCGCACTCAAATCCTCAGCGCATTGCAATTGCTAGATCGGTGCAGTCTGACTGAAAAAAGTGGTGGCTGCTTTACGCTCCAACCCGTAGTCATGGAATATGTCACGGCGGAATTAATCGATCGAGTCTGCACCGAGATTACGACCTTAGATGTAAGTATATTTAACACTCACGCCCTGATTCATGCTCAAGCCAAAGACTATATCCGCGAAAGCCAAGTGCGGATGATTTTAGCACCGCTAGCCGAAAGACTCCTAGGACAATGGCGATCGCGTCCAGAAACCAAAGATCGACTCGATCGATTACTCGCCAAACTGCGAGCGGAATTGGCCGATACCTGCGGCTATGCTGGGGGCAATCTAATTAACCTCTACCTTCACTTGCAGATCGATTTGAGTGGCTATGATTTTTCTGGTTTGTACATTTGGCAAGCCTATCTACTGGGGATGGATTTGCACGATCTGAATTTTGCCCACACCAATGTCGCCAAGTCAGTTTTTACCGAAACTTTTAGTAGCATTCACTCACTTGCCTTTAGCCCCGACGGCAACAGTCTGGCTAGCGGCGATTTTAATGGCGATATTCGGTTGTGGGATATGCACACGCATCAACTCCAGTCGATCTTGAAAGGTCACACCAACTGGGTGCAAACTGTGACTTACAGCCCCAATCGTCATCTGCTGGCTAGCGGCAGTTTTGACAGTACAGTCAAACTCTGGGATCTCAGTACTGGCGAGTGCTTGAAGACTTTTACCGACCATACCCAGGCGGTTTGCGCAGTGGCCTTTAGTCCCGATGGCAACATCTTGGCAAGTGGGAGCGACGATGCAACTATCAAGCTTTGGGATGTAGATAGCGGGGAGTGTCTGACTAGCCTCCAGTATGAAGATGGTATCGCTCCCCATGATGTGAAGTTTATGGCATTTAGCCCAGACGGCCAAACCATCGCCAGTAGCGGTTCGCTCGGCACGATTCAACTCTGGCAGATCCACAATGGTCGCAATGGCAGCTACTGGAAAACTTTAGCGAGTCATCAAGGCTGGGTGTGGTCTGTGGCCTTTAGTCCCGATGGAAAAATGCTAGCTAGCGGCAGCGATGATACTACGGTTAAGCTCTGGGATCTAGCTACTGGTGAGTGTTCGATCGTGTTAAGAGGACACAACAATGAATTGAGATCGGTCGCCTTTAGCGATGATGGTCGCACGATCGTCAGTGGCAGTAAAGATCGAACCATCAGAGTCTGGGACGTGAGATCCGGACTCTGCATCAAGACGCTGATCGGCCATCAGAATTGGCTGTGGGCGATGGCGATCGATCGAAACCATCAAATCGTTGCCAGTGGCGGCGAAGACCGCACGATCCGACTCTGGAGTCTGGAGAATGGTCAGTGTCTCAAAGTTTTACAGGGGTATACTAATACCCTCTATTCGATTGCCTTAATTGTGCCATCTCGATCGACGACATTAGACCTAGTGCCCGAGTCGGAGACAGCTATCGATGCGGGCATCGGTAGCAGAACTGAAATACTTCAACCGCAGGTGCTAATAGCTGGCGGCTACTTCGATCGACTCGTCAGAATTTGGAATATTCACAATCGTGCCTATGGCAGTTTCACGGGTCATACAGATGCGATTAGAGCCGTAGCCGTGAGTCCAGATGCTCGCATCCTCGCGGGTGGCGGCGGCAGTGCCGATCCGACGATTAAACTTTGGGACATTCGCGATGGTCTGTGCCACAGAAATTTATCTGGTCACACCAACGAAATCTGGTCGGTAGCTTTTAGCCCAGATGGTAGACTGCTCGCCAGTGCTAGCACCGATCGCACGATTAGACTGTGGCACACTCAGACAGGTGAGTGTCTCCAGATTCTCACGGGACACATGCACTGGGTGATGTCTGTTGCCTTCAGTTCCCCGCCAGATATCTTAGTTAGTGCTGGTTTCGATCGGATGATTAAGTTTTGGAATATCCACACGGGTGAATGTCTGCGGACTTGGCAAGTGGGGCAATCGATTTGCTCGATCGCTTTTAGTCCCAAAGGCGATATTTTGGCGAGTGGTAGTTTCGAGCGCACCATTAGCCTCTGGGACGTGGATACAGGTGCATGTTTGCAAACTTTATCCGGTCATACCCACTTTGTGTGGTCGGTGGCTTTTAGTCCAGATGGCCGATTGCTAGCTAGTGGTAGTTTCGATCGCACCATCAGACTTTGGGATGTGGAATCGGGTCGATGTCTGAGGGTATTAGAAGGTCATGAAAGTAGCGTGTTTGGCGTGGCATTTATCCCCCCACCAGCCACCGATGAACCAGGGATCGACTACCTTGCTGCGCGCTGGCGCGAACGGCAGTTGCTAGCTAGTTGTGGTGCTGATGCTACCATTAGAATCTGGGATATCGAAACTGGTGAATGCACCAACTTACTCCGCACACCGCGACCCTATGAAGGGATGAACATACGCGGCATCCAAGGGTTGACCGCCGCCCAGGAGGAGAATTTAATCGCTTTAGGAGCGATCTCATCAGCAACACCCTAATTAAGAGAATTTAGGCGTTACCGATCTGACAATCTGTTCTTACA
>NZ_PVWO01000108.1 GCF_003003845.1 Chamaesiphon polymorphus CCALA 037
TTCTAATAGACGCGTGCGAAAAGCATTCCGACCGGACAATTTACCTAATGTAATTAGATTATCAGTCAACCCGATCGACTGAGCGTCCATAATTTCATAAGTGAGCTTATTTTTCAACACACCATCTTGGTGAATTCCCGACTCGTGGGCGAAAGCATTGGCACCGACGATCGCTTTATTGGGTTGGACGAGCATCCCTGTCAGGCTCGATACTAGACGGGATGTCTTATAGATTTGGCGAGTATCGATATTTGTCAGCGATGCAGCCGAATCGACGGGACGACCTAAGAACGGGTTAAAGTACTGACGGCGCACATGTAGAGCCATCACTAGTTCTTCTAACGAGGCATTGCCAGCGCGTTCGCCAATGCCATTAATCGTACATTCTAGTTGCCGCGCGCCATTTTTTACTGCTTCTAAAAAGTTAGCTACAGCCAATCCCAAATCGTCATGTCCGTGAACGGAAATAATCGCTCGATCGATATTGGGGACATTCTCTTTAATCCCTTTAATTAAGGCTCCAAATTCGGCAGGAGTTGTATAACCCACGGTATCGGGAATATTCACCGTCGTCGCACCATTGGCGATCGCACGTTCTAAGACTTCATACAAAAATTCTGGCTCGCTGCGTCCGGCATCTTCTGGCGAAAACTCTACATCATCGACGAAGGATTTGGCATAAGCGACCATTTCACCCGCGATTTGTAAGACTTCTTTGCGCGTCTTTTTGAGTTTGTATTCTAGGTGAATATCCGATGTCGCAATAAAAGTATGAATCCGAGGTTTAGCCGCAGGTTTGAGAGCTTCAGCAGCAGCTTTAATATCTTTTTCGCTCGCTCGTGCCAAACCGCAAATAATTGGCCCCGATGGCGTACCAACTAGATCGGCGATCTGTTGCACTGCTTCAAAATCACCCCGACTGGAATAGGGAAAACCAGCTTCGATAACATCGACACCCAGACGAGCTAGTTGACGGGCAATTGTAAGTTTTTCTTCGGCATTTAGAGTAGCACCTGGAGACTGTTCCCCATCGCGTAAAGTGGTATCGAAAATAATTACGCGCTCTGATTCAGATGGAATGCTCATTAGTCTGGTTCCTATTTAACTATTAAAACTTTGCTAGCAGTCGATCGATAATTCTGGTGACAAACGTTGAAGCTTCAGGCTTGGGATGTTTGTCACCTATCTAAGCACGAGGGACTGCGATAAACTTACAGAATTAATTGTTAATGGTTGCCAAGACACTTTATTTGCCTCCAAGCTACGGAAGATCCTCTGTCGATTTTATCACAAAAACGGAGTACCGAACTCACGCGATCGGCTAGGTTCGTCCTGCTGCAAAGTCCGCACCGGGATTTACATCTAGGAGTACTCGCTGGGGTTCGACAAGTGATTCTTCAAACTGGCAAGACCATCTAGAGCCAGGAGCGACACCTGCGATCGTGTGACCCGATTCTATTACCGCACCATTTTGGGCGATATAAATCGCTGTATTCGCCAAAACGCCGATAACATCATTAGGATCGAGCTGTCGAAAATGGCATTGGAAATCGTGAAGTCCGATTTCTTCCATGCCGCGCGTGTCCATCAACATTTCGCCTTCAGAGTTGGCAATATTGAAGAATCGTACATTAATCGCACCAGGGCGCAGGATCGGTTCTAGATCGCAACATGCTAAATATTCAGCAGGTTCGATCGCTTGTTGGCTGTGTTCAAACAAGATAACTTGTGGAGGAGCGATTTCAAGTGTGGCTTGGAGCGTATGATGAAATAAAGATAAACGTATTTGTGGTTCAAGTCCATCTGCCATCATTTCCATCATCAACAGGGAATAATATCCAGCGGAGCTAATTAATTCTTCGACATTTTTGCAGCCCCAAGATTGTTCTATTATCGATCGATAATTCTCTACATTAATTTTTTTATTACCAGTAAAAAATGCTGTCAATGATGGTAGGTGTTGCTTATGAAAGATTTGAAAAGATGCTTGAGAGTCGCCACGATGGGGGAAATCAAATTTTTCTCCAGCAATCTCTTCAGCACGACGGGCGATATCGCTAAAGTCAAATGAGGGACGCTCGGCAAATAGCAGTGTGACAGCTTGACGGGACATAATATTTGAGCTGGTGAATCCAGGAAAATACCGATCGACTATTCGTCTTTTAGTATTCCCCCATCGGTAACACAGCTAACAATATTCGATCGATCGAGATAGCTGAGTCTAGATTCGGTGTTGTTAAATACCAACACGATCTGCCATTTTGAGATCGACAGAATTTCAAGTAGAGGCAATTTATGAATTGCCCCTTTAGTTTGATATCTTCTAGTGGGGGAGGGCGGGTTTTGCCCGAAGATGATGGTGTTAGACGACAATTGTTAGCATAAACCCGCCCCTACGGTTGGCTGGCCAAACGCGTTATCAATTGGTTGATGGGTCTGTAGGGGTAGGTTTGCGGCGCGCGCTCGTCGGGTTTCCCGACGGTTTAGCGCGACAAGACAATGCAATCTAACGTCGATTTTACTGTTCGATGCTAAACAAAACCTACCCTCCTTCACCAGGATCTAAAAAGATCTCAAATTGGATTCTATAAAGCATCAACTTTTTCGATACGTTCGCGAATATCGTTGAGATCGATATAGCGATCGGTGACATTACGCAATTCTCTGGCAATCATCCCTTCGGTCGAGATCACGGTAATGTGGGTATTTTTCGATCGCAATAACTCGATCGCGCGCTCGAAGTCGCCATCGCCACTAAATAGTACGACTCGATTGTACTGGTCTACAGTATTAAACATATCGACCACAATTTCGATATCTAGATTCGCTTTTTGGGAATAGCGACCGGAGGTATCATCGTAATACTCTTTAAGAATTTTGGTACGAACTGTATAACCCAGGCTGATCAGTGCGTCGCGAAAGCCCCTTTGATCTTGAGCATCTTTCAATCCAGTATACCAAAAAGCATTAATCAACATTAATTCTGGTTCTTTCGTGAAATACTCTAGCACGCGCCGAGGATCGAAAAACCACCCATTTTTTTGTTGGGCATAAAACATATTATTGCCGTCCACAAAGATGGAGAGACGGTTAGCAGCAGAGAACATTATATATATTACCTAGTTATTTTTATAGTTAAGTTAAATCGACTCTCCACTGGAGAGGCTACGCCAATAGCCACGGCGATTTAGATGTAGACAAGTTAAGCTAGCACGATCGTCTAGGGCTTAGGAGTACCCAGCCATAGATACACGAACATCGACAGATTTACTCTGGTGCTAAGTTTAGATAGTTAATTTTTAAGATATAGAATTTAACACTCTGGCTATCGCTGCTACAACAAGATGTCGATCGCATATGGTAGCCATCAAATAATCGAAGGAGGAAGCGCGAGCGAGAAGTTTAGCTCGAACCGAACTTTACCTGTAAAGTTTTGACAGTTAGCATAATAATTTACGAGAATAATGTATATATGAGTTATATCTTACCAAAGTTCGCGCGATTCTCCAAAGGAGAGGTTTCTGCCAAGGCAGAGCATTCGCTACCACCAACGGGCTAATCTTCTGTTATCCCAACACTAATCCGTGAATTCACTTATTTCTAAGAGCGTTCTGACTACAATCGTAACTTAAATACCGATGGTATCTAGGCTAATTAATCTGGCGTCGGGGGAATAGAGGGTCGATTTTGTCGATTTTTGGTAAAAATCCACTAGATTTACTAGATAGACTTATAATACCCACTAGCAACCAGACAAATCTCTGAGATGGCCAAATTTAGGTCGAGTTAGGGATCGCCAAAAACACAATAAGTTACACGGCAGCGATCTTCTTGAATAGATCTGGCCGTGTAACTCTGGTAAAAAGAATATTAAAGATCTGAACTTGTGGAGTCGATCGAGCGGTAGTGACTCGTCCTCCAGCGCAAAGTACAGCTAGGGAAAGCTCGACAGATATTCACACAGGCGCACCGAAGATCGCGCTCAATCGTTCTCGCCAAGTTTTGGCGGCGAAAATATCTTTAAATAGGCGATCCCACTCATGCAAGGCAATCTCGAAGGGGTTTTGAGCAGATAGTGGATGTGTCAACCCATAAACGATCGAGCGATCGGATTTTTCCTCGGCAAACGTCCCAAATAATCGATCGAAGATAATCAGCACGCCACCATAATTACGATCGATATATTCAGAATTAGCAGCGTGATGAACGCGATGATGGGAAGGTGTATTAAATATCCACTCAAGCACACCTAATTTGGGAATTAGTTCGGTATGAATCCAAAACTGATAAGCTAAAGTTAGCGATAATCCAATAATAACGGCAGTTGGCGGAAAACCCAACCAACTTATGGGCATAAAAAAGATAATATTACCCGATAGCAAACTCGTCCAGCCCAATCGATAAGCAGCGGAGAAATTGAAATGGCGGACGGAGTGATGCACCGCATGAGTTGCCCACAGCCAGCGAATTGTGTGAGCGGTACGATGATACCAATAATAGCAAAATTCGAGCGAGATAAATAGCAACGGCATACTCCACCACCGCTCGATCGGAATGGTAAATAATCGATATTGCCAAGCAAATAACAATAGTCCAGCGGGTACGAATATAAATATAGCTTGGGTGAGATAATAAACCAAGAAAATTCCCAAAGAGTCTAGGCTTTCTTGCCAGGAGTAGATTTGTTTGCGGTGATGTCTGACTAGCATTAACTCGATCGCAATTGCGATCGCGAAAATTGGAAAAAGACGAGAAACTAGTGTATATTCCACAATTGTTGTCAATTTGTTTGGGTCAATTGTATTTAATGAAATCGCCAATAAATATTGGAAGGCTGCGGCACGCCTGCTCGATTGCGAACTGAGAAACTCAAAATATCTAAGTAGATATGCACAAGCATTTTCAAATAAAAAATGCCTGAGATCTAGATGGTGGGCAGTGCCCACCCTACTACACTCTTTTTAAAGTTAGTAACTGAACTAGAGTATTAGCTTCAACACAGAGTGATGCTAGGAGGAGAATTTTTTAGATGAGCCTATTTACGAAAAGAGCGATTAGTGACCGCGCTATTGCCATTAGGGCCAGTTCGAGTGGTGGTTTGAGAACCGTTGCCATAGGTACGATTAGTGACCGCACTATTGCCGTTAGGGCCAGTTCGAGTGGTGGTTTGAGAGCCAGCTAAAGTAGTTTGACAGAATCCTAAAATTACTAATCCGAGCGAAATAGATAGAGCGATTGTCGATTTGTACATGATGATTTATGGGAGATAATGGTATATGAAGTCGATCGAATTTAACTTAACTATCCTGTTGGTACGCGCGAACATTTTCAGATACTTGTTATTGCGCGATCGAGAGGATCTTGGTGAGTTGCGATAACTTTCCTCCTAGCCATCGCCTGATGTGTATCAATATAGGTGACAGCAGCTTTGAGCTAATAGAGAACAACGTCCCGAATCGATCGGGATTTTGTCCCTGGTCGTCGCTGGCCTCGATCGGATATTGTTGAAGTGTAAATCGCACTTTTGGTAATGAACTTGGCCTCGTCCGCGCGCTCGTCTCCCGTTCGACTCTTATTACGATTGGAGTGGCTATTATTAGGTCTAGCTGCGATCGTCCAAATAGTAGTCTCGATCGTCAATCCCAATTTGGGCTTGCCACTACTCAATCTGTTAGGGCTGATGTTATTTGCCGCCATGAGATGGCGTTTCCCCGAGTGGTGGAGTTCCAAATTGCTGTATACCGCAGCCGAATTTGGACTGCTATTGCTATTGACGTTCGTCAGCGAGATCCCATTGCCATCGCTGTTGTATATCGTCCTGACAATTCGCAATTGCGTGTTATTATCCGATCGAAATCCACTAGCAGGGAAAGTGCGTAATGCGATCGCGCTATTGGCATTTTTAGCATGTCTGCTATCTCAATCAATGCGGTTGTGGTCGGGTCGAATTCCCTTGCACATTCCGCCAGCCCAAATCGGCATTGTCTGGATCGGATTTGCGATCGCGTTCGGCTTGGTATTTTTATTTTTACAGTTACTCGTAGATGCCATCTTGGCAGAACGCAAAGGGCAAGAACAACTAGCCGCTGCGAATATCCAATTGCGTCAATATGCCTTGCGAATTGAAGAACTAGCCACAGTCCAAGAACGTAACCGCATCGCCCGCGATATTCACGATTCATTGGGGCATTCGCTGACAGTATTCAATATTCATATTGGAGCCGCATTGCGATTGCTGCATACAGACCCCCCAGAAGCCGAAGCACTGCTATTGGAAGTAAAGCAGCTCGGTTCGCAAGCATTACAACAAGTTCGCCAGTCTGTGACGCTGCTACGTGCCGATCCCTTGCAAGGTCGATCGCTCCCAGAAGCCATTTCCAGCTTAGTGACGGAGTTTCATAAGACTACAGGCATCCTCCCCGCTTTTAGCGATCGGATCTGCAAACCGCTAGAGCACGAACTCAATTTAACGCTATTCCGGCTGGTGCAGGAAAGCCTGACGAATATCTCCAAACATGCTGCTGCAACTGAGGTCAGCATCTGTCTCGATCGATCGCCAGCAGCGATAACCTTAACCATCCAAGATAATGGGATCGGCTTCGACCCGCACCACCGTCCGACTGGATTCGGACTCCAAGGGATGCAAGAACGTACCTTGGCACTGGGTGGTAAGTTAAACATTACCACTGCACCCAATTGTGGCTGCCAGATTCAAGCTATTTTGCCATCTCGACATACTCCCGGCTCCCCATCATGATTCGCATCATCCTTGTAGACGACCAACATCTGATCCGTCGGGGTTTACGCGCCCTGCTCAAAACCGATCCAGCCATAGAAGTCATCGGTGAAGGCGAAAATGGGCGAGAAGCTGTCGATCTGGTCGAAGCCTTACAACCAGATCTCGTCTTAATGGACGTGCGGATGCCCGTCATGGATGGTGTTGTCGGTACCCGCGAGATCTGCCACCGCTACCCCCATACCAAAGTGCTAGTCCTGACCACATTTAACGATCGAGAATACGTCACCCAAGCTCTGCAAGCCGGAGCATCCGGTTATCTGCTCAAAGATACCCCCTTTGAAGAACTCACCCAAGCCATTCAACTCGTCTACAAAGGATACACCCAAATCGGCCCCGGTTTAGTCGGTTCGGTACTGATGCGCTCGTCCCCACCAACTACCATCGAAGTTGCCGATGGCTGGGAGCGATTGACACCCAGAGAATTGGAGATCGTGCGATCGATCGCCCGAGGTGCTAGCAATCGGGAGATTGCCGAAGCTTTATTTATCGCCGAGAAAACCGTCAAAAATCGAATCACCAATATTTTAAGCCAATTAAATTTACGCGATCGCACCCAACTGGCGATCGTCGCTCTCCAAAAAGGTATGGACGATTTTTCGTAGCTAAAAGTCGATCGATCGGCAAAATTTGGGCAAGCTAAAAGTGAGTAGTCGCATAAAATCATCCCCTCGCTCGACCCATGGTAAACTCCCGTAACATCCCGGCTCCACCGCCACCAATGCCCAGTCTATCTACTAATTTTCCACCGCCACCATCTTCTGTGGCTACCACTCCCCAGACAGCTACTGTCGGCTACAAATTGCCACCAGGACAGCCCAGTATCGGCGAATTGGTGCAGGAAGCTTTTGACTCTGGCTATTCGGACGTGCATGTCGGTGTCGGCGAAACCCCTAGATTCCGCAATCGTGGTGAGATCGAAACCACCAACTACCCCGAAACCGATCTAGCAACCTTCATGTCTTGGTTGCGGGAAGTGTTAAATGAAGATGATATTCGTACATTTCAGGAGAAGCTAGACTTCGACGGAGCTACCCAGTATGACTTCGCGCGGGTGCGGATCAATTTATTCGATTCCCTGTACGGTTATGGGATGGTGATGCGACTAATTCCAATGCAAATTGCCACGGTCGAGGAATTGCGCTTACCCCCAGTCTTCCGCGATGTCTGCCACTATCATAAAGGCTTAATTTTGGTCACAGGGCCGACGGGTTCGGGTAAATCGACATCGATGGCGGCAATGGTCGATTATATGAATAAAGAAATGCCGCGCCATATTATCACGATCGAAGATCCGATCGAATTTATCCATAAAAGTAAGCGCGCGCTGATCAAACACCGCGAAGTCGGGGCGAATACACGTCAATTTGACACTGCACTCAAAGCCGCACTGCGTGAAGATCCCGACGTCATCTTGGTTGGGGAAATGCGCGATCGCGAGACAGTTAATACCGCACTCAAAGCCGCCCAAACCGGACACTTAGTAATCGGTACTCTGCACACCAATAGTGCGATCAAAACCATCGAGCGGATTCTGAATCTATTCAAACCAGAAGAACAAGCCGTCATGCGCGTCTCGTTGGCAGAATCACTAGTGGCAGTCATTTCTCAAGGCTTGTGCCGGACTACAGACGGTAAACGAGCGGCTTATCACGATATCCTGATCAATACCGAAACTGTCAAAGACTACGTGCGGGACGGTAAATACGACGAAATTGCCCCACTGATGACCGATGGTGAATTCGACGGGATGATTACCATGAACAAATCGCTGTTTGCCCTCTATCAAGAAGGCCGCATCACCGAAGAAACCGCCCTCGAACTCTCGCCCACAGCTAATGAAATGGCAATGATGTTACGCGGTAAAATCTAACGATCGCCTTACATCCCCTCAAGCGACATCCCCGACTTCTTGGAGAAGTCGGGGATGTTTAATTATCAATTATTAATTATTAATTATTAATTAATCCCCATCCCCAGATGCCAAGTAGTAATCACAAAGACGATCGCGGCAAACAGGGATAATAAACCTTGCAAAATCAGACCCAGCACCGAGCCGAGGACGATCCCGACTCCAGCTTTGACCGAAATCTTCACTCGCTCGGCTAGCGGCAACTGACGCGGGTACAACAACTCGCCCACAACCGCCCCAATAAACGGCCCAAAAAATAGCCCTACCAAAGGGCCACCCACGGGTAAGGCTGGTAACAGACCAACGAATCCGAGAACTAGACCGACGAACGAACCAATTTGACCCCAATGACTGGCTCCAGCTTTTTGCGCGCCCCAGATGCCCGATAACTGCTCGATCGCGAAACACATTACCAAGACTACACTGGAGACGACGATCGTCACAGTAGCATTGTCCCAGTTATAGAGAAACCCCGCCCCAATGGATGCACCCAAAATTAAGATCGGCCCAGGCAGCACCGGGACTACAGCCCCAACGACCCCTACTAAGGTCGTCAGTAGTAAAGCAACATAAATCAGTGTTGTGGTTGTCACGTTGGGGGGTATGAATAGTTATTTGCTAGCAGTAGATCGTGCCCTACCACTTTGAAAAAAACATTACATCAAAATGATGGGAACTGGCATCGAGTGACGGATAGTCTTTATCAGCCTAACAATACTGGCGTGAGTGCTGCAAATGCCTGCATGGCAAATTGTAAAGCAAATATAGCTAGGATCGGCGAGAGATCGAGCATTCCGACCGGGGGAATAAATCGAAATAGATTGAGATAGGGATCGGTAATCGGGCTGAGAAATCCAATAATTTGCTGCATCCAGTCAATGTTTGGAAACCAAGTTAGTAGCAACCGGACGATGAGAATGTATGAATAATATTCTAGAAATTTTGCAAAGCTAATGATTAATAAGGGGACGATCGCGGCGTTTTCCATAAAAGTTAGGATCTAAATTCAAATCTGCTCAACTTAGTTTAACCGATCGACTGGTAATTCACGAATGGCTTGACATACCGTATTTACCGACTCAACCATTAGTCTGCGGTGGGGAGTGGGGAGCGGGGAAGAGAAAATGGTAACCTAACTTACACCGCTCGTTACTAAACGATCGATCGCGACGATCTAGATTTAGGCGTCGATCGATTTTTGAGACTTGACGTCTTCATTGAGACGTTCGAGCGAGGGATCGAAACTATCTCCAGGGGGATGTCCGATCGAAGATCTGACAGAATCGATCGCATTATTTAAGTCATTAATTTTCGCATCCAAACTCTGCCGAGCTAGTTCCATCCGATCGTAGCTCCGCCGACGGCTGGATTTGAGCGGTCTTCGGTCATTACCGCCACCGGAGAGCCTGCCGTTTTCAGTTTCGGCATCGATCCGATTGGCTCGTTGAGAGGCGATGGTCGCACCGACGATTCCGCCAACTACACCACCGACAAGCGTGCCCAACCAAAATCCACCCGTGAATCCATCGCGATTACTCATAGCTCGATCTCTTGAACTTTATATTACTATTCTAAGACTCTTGGTCTGTAACTTCTACTGGGGTGGCGATCTCCGCAACACTGCTATTTGCCCAATTACCCAAAGGCTGCACTAAAAAGGCATATTCAGTAACGATGCGATCGCCGAGTAAATGCTCTTGAATGATGCGCTCCAGTACTGCTGGTGTTGCCGAATGATACCAAACACCATCGGGGTAAACAACGACAATCGGGCCGTGATGGCAGACGCGCAGACAATTAGCCTTCGTCCGAAAGACAGTACCAGGGAGTGAGTCGGGACGATCGAGTTTGAGTGCTTTGAGTCGGTTTTTGAGATAATCCCATGACACTAAACTATCTGCTTGAGAACAACAGAGCGGTTTAGTTTGGTCGGCACAAATCAAAATATGCCGAGAGATGCGATCGAGTCCCAAATTGGCGATCGATTCGGCAAACATCTCAACATCGAGCAATTGGTCATCCATAAAATGTCAAGATTGCAATTTTCTGTGCTAGTGGCGAGTGCGCGATTATCTACGGAGCTGGCGTGGGTGATGCCGACACGTCGGGCGTTGGGACGAGCGTGGTTATCACTTCTAATTTATAGTTACTCGCGGCACCAGCTAGCGGGACGATCTCGATCCGATATTCCCCAGCTAGCGGCAGGTTACCCTCCCAATTGACCGTATTTTTGGCATAGACATCGACATTTGCTTGATTGGGCGCAAGAATATTCATCGTCGCTCCCGCAGGCGTGCTTGCCAGTGAAGCCTTGAGTCTGTGACCGACGGGTAAATTTAGGCTAAACACTGTCGGTTTAGTGGGATCGAGCGCGCCTTCTTTGACGAGCGGTTTGCCGACTTCGACACTTATCGATTCCACTGTAACTGTGGCAGGTGCTGAGGTCGCCACGGGAACTGGTGGCGGCGACGACACGCTCTCAACTGGCTGTGGTACTGTCGTTGGCGTCGGCGTGGCAAGCGGATCTGGAGCAGGTGTTGTTAGGGTTGGTGCGGGAGTTGGTGTTTTGGAACTGCTATTGGAGGTAGTCAGCGATCGACCGACCAAAAATAGCGGGATGATAATAAAGACGAGCGCAGCGGCTGTCGAACCCATGGCAATTCCCCACGGCGTGCTCAAGATCCCGCGTAGGGGATTTTGCTGTGGTTGCGGGGTGTTTTTGACGGAGTAGGAGCTAGATTTGACGCTGTTAGTCGTCCGCTTGACGCGCGAGAGTGGTACCGATCCAGAATTGTTGGTAGGATAAGGTCGCTCGTAGCCCGATGTCGTCGGGCGAGGTGGCATCCCCGTCGGCGGGTTGAGATTGTCGCTGGGACGTCCTGGTGCTGCCGAAGGCCCTACAAAGTCCGATACCGAGCGCAAGGCTTGAGCGACTTCGTTCGCCGACTGATACCGACTATTCGGCATCCGACTGAGCATTTTATTGAGAATTTTGGCAAACCAAGGGGTGAGGGTCGGTACCCACTGGTGCCATTTCCATGTCATGGTACTTTTATCGATCAGACTTTCGGGTTTGCGCCCGGTCATCATTACTACAACTGTCACCGCCAAGGCATAGAGGTCGCTATTAGCATAGGCTTCGCCTGTTTGGAGCTGTTCGCCTGGAGCGTAGCCAGCTTTGCCAACAGTGGTACCTTGATGAATTTGGGTCGAAACCTCCAATTGGGTAACACCTGCTTTGACTACGCCAAAATCGATCAGTACGGGTAACTTATCGCGATCGCGGAAAATAATATTATCGGGAGAAATATCGCGATGAATGATGCCCATCCCATGAATGTGCGACAGTACGGGCAACATATTTTGCAGAAACTCTACTGCTTCTGCTTCGGTAAAAGTCATATTATTCTTCAGTCGATCGCTGAGAGTTTTAGCGACTGTTTTTCCCTCAGCATACTCCTGTACCAAGAAGAGTCGTTTTTGCTCTTCAAAGTTGGCTCTAAACTTCGGAATTTGAGGATGATTGATTTGATACAATACTTGAGCTTCGCGCTGAAATAGCTCCTTAGACTTTTTGAGCGCGTCGCGACCGCGATCGTTAGGGCTAAATTCTTTGAGTACGCACATTTCATCAAAACAGCCAGTGTCTTGAGATAAGTAGGTACGGCCAAAACCCCCCTGACCTAATATTTTGGTCACGCGGTAACGCTGTTGAAGCAATGTTCCCAATGGAATTGGTGGTTGCATAACCAGAATTTACGCCTAGAACTAAGGAGAATATAGAGAGTTTACCCAAAAATTGCTAAGAATATTTTATTCTCTAGCAGAATCGATTCAAATTTATCGGCAGAGTGTAAATTGCCCCACCTACTAGATCGAACTCGCAGTTATTGGTAGATTTTATATAGATAATCTGCTAAATTGTCGATTCAGCCGCCGAGCGAAAACATCGCCAGATCTGCTGTCATCGATCGCGCTGCAATCTCGATGCCACAACCAGCAAATCTCGATCTCATCTTGTCTAGCCTGACTCAGTAATTATAGTTTCATAATATCTGCTGTCACAATCGGCAATCGATAAAAATATCGGACTGCTGAGGCTAGAGCGGTGAATTGATGGTTGGCTAGTTATATTTGGATAAAGACGATTGCAGATAATTTTAGATATCGAACCGCTCTTATCATACCCTCGCATCAGTCAGGATCGTTCATCTATTCGTAAAAACTGCAAATGAAAATTTTATTAGTTGATGACGAAGCCGCTCTGGCAGAACCATTGAGTCGGCTATTGAGCCGAGAAGGTTACACCGTCGATGTCGCGACAGATGGTCGAGTCGGGTGCCAATTAGCGACTAACAACAATTACGATCTGCTGATTTTAGACTGGATGTTACCCCACCTGACGGGGCTGCAAATTTGTCAACAGTTACGCGATCGCGGCGACCATACTCCAGTATTATTTTTGACAGCAAAAGATACGCTCGACGATCGAGTGATCGGACTGGACGCTGGAGCTGATGACTATCTAGTCAAGCCGTTTGAATTGCGGGAATTGCTCGCTAGAGTGCGCGCGCTCCTGCGCCGTCCCCCAACAGTGGACGCGCCGCCGACACAATTGCGGCTTCAGGTAGACGATTTGGAGCTGGATGTGGGCAATCAACTAGCTTATATCAAGGGTAAAAGTATCGAACTGTCGGAAAAAGAAACTAAATTACTCGGCTATCTGATGCAAAATGCCGGACAAGTCCTGGCTCACGATCGCATCCAAGCCTTTCTTTGGGGCGAAAATACTGCGCCGAGTAGTAATGTGCTGGCTGCTCTAGTGCGCTTGCTCCGGCGGAAAATCGAGGTCGAGGGATCGCCAGAGTTGATTCAGACTGTTTATGGGAAGGGGTATCGGATTGGGAGAGGGTAGGGGTGGATGAGTGGATGGGTGGATGG
>NZ_PVWO01000109.1 GCF_003003845.1 Chamaesiphon polymorphus CCALA 037
GTGGGGAGCGGGGGCAAGAAATAATAGCTTAATTTCCACCATCTAGTACTAGTCTATAATGTCTGTGAAAATGCACCGATGAATTACTTCTGATTTTGAACTTGCCGAGCTAAGTTGAGGGCATTTGTAGATTGGGTTTTACTACCTTGCTGCTGATATAGTTGAGCCGCAGTCTTCAGATCGCTGACAGCACCGCCGCGCTCTTTGAGAGCCTGACGAACCACACCTCTGTTGTAATATGCTTCGGCAAAATTAGGATCGAGTTCGATCGCTTTTGTAAAGTCTTTCGTCGCTCCTGCCAAATCTTTAATTTTTTTGCGCGCTAGTCCGCGATTATTATATCCAAAAGCATAGTCTGGTTTGAGTTTGATACTTTTATCGTAGTCAGCGATTGCCCCCGATTCATCGCCCAGCGTGCGCCGGAGATTTGCTCGATTGTAATAGCTCAGATAATAATTAGGATCGAGCTGAATCGCTCGATCGTAATCGGCCATCGCACCTCGATTATCGCCCAGATCGGCTTTAGCCCATGCTCGGTTATTATAGGCTAGATGGTAATTAGGATTTGCTTTGATTGCCAAATCGTAATCGGCAATTGCGCCTTGACGATCGCCTGACTGGTATTTAGCCAAGCCTCTGTTCAGATAAGCATCAGCTCGATTGGGTTGCAGGTTGAGTACTTGCGAAAAGTTAGCAATCGCCCCTTGCAGATCGCCCGATGCTTGGATAAGATTGCCCCGATTGAGATAAGCATCGGTAGATTTTGGATCGATTTCGATGACGCGATTATAGTCGCTCAAAGCTCCTTGTTTGTCGCCAAATTTGGCTTTGGCAACCGCTCGATTAAAATAGCTATTTACATTCCGAGGATTTAACTTAATTACCCGATCGTAATCATCGATCGCATTCTGGCGATTGCCAGAAAGGTCGTAAGCAACAGCTCGATTGTAAATAGCTTTTTCAAAGTCAGGAACGATCTGAATCGCTTGAGAAAAGTCAGCGATTGCCCCAGCATAATTTTTCTGAATTAACTTTTGATTGCCAGAATTAAACAGAGCATCAGCCTGTTTTTGAGGATTTTGAGCTAGGTTGAAACTATCCTTGATGCCAACTGGTAACAGATTATCGGCGATCGCCCGATCTTCAGTAACGATCGATAGAGTAATGAGTATCGATAGTGCAGTTATAATTTTAAAAGTTATCAATGTTTTCATAATTAGCAAATTTAATAAACTGACAATATTATTCGATTGCTGACTATACTTTTGATTTACAAAGTCGAACTGGCAAATGGTTCGGTTTACTATAATTTTAACGCTAGTTCGGGCGCATAGTCGCCAACTAATTTAGCTCGATGTCATCCTTGGCTTCAATCTAGAGAGCGTAGTTGTGCGTATTGATTGAAATAACGATTGGCAATTGCACTAGTGACTATTGTTGCAGCGATCGTATTGCTTGCCATCACCATAAATAGTACGACAATCTGATAGCCAGCAGCATTCACGGGTTGAACTCCACCTAACAATCCCCCCGCCAAAAATCCCGGAATCGTCACTAAACCAGAGATTGCCAAAGTATCGATCGTGGGTACTAAAGTCGATTTTATCGCTGTTTGACGATAAGGCGCGATCGCTTGGGCTGGAGTGGCACCCAAACTCAGCCGAGTTTCGATCTCAGCTTGATGTCGCTCGATCTCCCCGATCGCACGTTCTCCGGCAATTGCCGTACTATTGAGTAAATACCCTAGACTTATTCCCGCACAGGCGAGTAAATATTGCGGTTGCTGCCAACTAGTCGGCTTAATTACGACTAAAATCGTGTATCCTACGGCCACAATTAACCCCGTACAGATAGCTCCACCGACGATCGGTGCTAAATTCTTCATTCGATCGCCGATCCGATTGCTAGCAGCGATCGTCGTCGCTAATGCGATCGCACCGATACCGCCGATAGTTACTAGCGGACTATTCAATTGCCAGATGAGCTGCAATCCAAAACCCATCACCAATAACTGCAAACACGCCCGCGCCGCTGCTATCGCAATTTGTCCCGCCAATCCCACGCCTTGCCATCGTAACAAACCGATCGCGATCGCAATTAAACCAAATGCCCAGCCTAAATCTTGTAAGTCTAATACGCGAGGAGTCATGGGGGGTGGGGTGGATGAGTGGATGAGTGGATGGGTGGATGGGTGGATGAGTAATGAGTAATGAGTAATGAGTAATGGGTGAGGAACGCAGTTCCAAGTGACTACCCACTATTCACTATCCACTATTCACTATTCACTATTCACTATTCACTAATTCAAATTACTGACTTAAACCAACCGCGTTTCCAAAAGAAAAATACCAAACTACCAGCGGTAATTCCCATCAGAGCCAGACAAAAAGGATAACCCCAATACCAGCCTAATTCAGGCATATTAAATGGGGATTTGGATCGATCAAAGTTCATCCCGTACACGCCAGCAATAAATGTTAAGGGAATAAAGATTGCCGAAACAACAGTAAGTAATTTCATAATTTCATTCATTCTATTACTAACTGCCGAGAGATAGACATCCATCAATCCAGTTGCAAGTTCTCGATAGGTTTCAACCATATCCATGACCTGGACGGTATGATCGTAGCAATCTCTCAGGTATACTTGGACGTCATTACTAATCAGCTCGCTACCATCGCGAATTAGAGAATTAATAGCATCTCGTTGCGGCCAAATTGCTCGACGGATTGTCAATAATTCGCGGCGAATTTTGTAGATTTTTTCTAATGTCGATCGACTGGGACGGGTAATAACTTCATTTTCTAACTCTTCAATTAATTCTCCGTAGTATTCTAAGACTGGGAAAAAGCCATCGACGATCGCATCTAGCAAACAATAAGCCAGATAGTCTGCGCCTTGCTTACGCACGATACCACGATCGAATTCGATGCGTTTTCTAACTCCGTGAAAGCAGTCTTGCTCCGGTTCTTCTTGAACAGTGAGGAGATAATTTTTGCCTAAAACTAAACTAACTTGCTCCTTGAGGAATCCAGTTCGCTCTGGATTGAGGATGACCATAGTCGCAATAATTAATAATTGGTCTTGATAGTCTTCAACTTTCGGGCGTTGTGGTACATTGACGACATCTTCAACTAACATTTGGTGTAGGTTAAAGATCGAACCTAAAGCTTCCCATGTCGCATTGTTTCCCAATCCTAAAACATCGATCCAGGAGACAGTATGCGTTTTCAAGTACTCATTAATTGTTTCGGGATCTTTAATAACTGTCCGTGAAAAGTTATCTCGATCGTAATCGATCGATACTAGCTCTGCTGGTGGTGCATCTTCACTCAGATGTAGCTGTCCCGGCATCGTGCCCGGTCGATCGTAAAAATATCCCAACCGAGATGTTTGGGGCGAACGATAGGTAGAGGGAAAATCTAAGTTTGACATGCTGCTAAGAATAGACAGGTAGGTGGTCGAACCGATCGAAAGGGTGAGTCGATAATCTCCAAATGAATATCTGATTCTAACTCTTTCCACCGTCTGTGGTGTATCTCTCGATCGGTACTCCCGATCTCCACACGCACGGCAATAATCCGATCGGCAATACTACGTAAACGATCGAGTACTTCGACACTACCACGATCGAGCTACCCGACGATCGATGAGTGACTCTTTGGCTTTGCAGGTGGGAAACGTAGAGGCGTGGGGTCAAATCTTGAATACCGAGCGATCCAGACGATCGCATATGGTTAAACTAATAGTGGATAGATGCTAGCGAGCGATGAAGATACTCAATCTCAAACTCTAGGTCGGATCTGTCAACTAACCGCTCTATACGATCGATCGCCGTCTCATGATTGAGACTACTATCCTATTTTGACAAACTAATTCATGGAAGATAACCTCAATTTCTGGTGGATTTATGCTTTGCTTGCAGCTTTCTTTGCTGCATTAACTACCATTTTTGCCAAGATTGGGGTCGCCAATGTCGATGCTAATTTAGCAACAGCCGTGCGAACTGTAATCATCTTGTTCTTTGCCTGGGGGATCGTATTGGCACAAGGCAAGCTGCCTTTATTAGCTACGATCTCCCCTCGATCGCTGATTTTTTTGATAGTTTCTGGGGTGGCGACTGGCTTATCTTGGCTGTTTTATTTTCAAGCACTAAAGTTAGGTAAAACTGCCCAAGTCGCGCCGATCGATAAATCTAGCGTTGTGATGGTAATTCTGTTTTCAGCACTCTTTCTCCAAGAACCGCTCACGTCTAAAGTTATCGTCGGCGGATTGTTAATTGTCGTCGGCACTCTAGTTTTAGTATTGTAATCTCGATTTTGTGAATAATCCCACTTCCAACACTCATACGGCTCCAACTCGATCGTTTATTTATCAACCGCCGCCCTCGGCTCGGGACGCCAGACATATTTTAGTCAAACCCAATCTCGGCTACCCCCTGGGAGCACCATTTACCGTCAGTATGGGCGTTTTGGGTAAAGTCCTCCAAGCCCTCCGTCAAGCCAGCCCCCACGCCCAAATCTCGATCGTCGAAGGCGTCTGTTCTCCCATGAGTCTTCACGATATTGCCAGCAAAAATGGGCTGTACGCGCTGCTAGACGATCGCATGGAACTGCTCGATGCCGATACGCTCCCACTAGTCGAATACCCCAACCTCTCCCCCACTCCCGTCCGATTTCAGACGATGTGGGCACCCGCACTCCTCCAGCAAGTAGACTGTCGGATTACGATCGGTACCTTCAAGCGCACGATGCTGAAAGATAAACCACTAATTTCGGCATCGCTCAAAAATCTCTACGGACTCTTCCCGCGATCGAAATATCACGCTCGCAGTCTCAATTCGCGCGGACAACTCCACAAACCATCCGTCCCTCTAGTCCTTCAAGATGTCTATTTCTGCATCGGACATCTATTCGACGGCGCAGTCGTCGATGCCGATCTCCGCATGATTAGCCCCGATTGGAAACCCGATCGCGGTCGGACGATCGAGTTTGGTAAGATATTTGCGGGCACCGATCCAATTGCTGTCGATCGAGCCGCCTGCATCGCCACTGGAGAACCCATCCCGGATTATCTCGATGAGATAGATCGACTCCGCCAACAATCCAAATAAGACAAATCAGGATTTAAGGATTTAGAGGATTAGGTTACTGGTAATAACCCAACTCCCAACTCCTAACTCCTAACTCCTAACTCCCAACTCCCAACTCCTAACTCCCAACTCCCAACTCCTAACTCCCAACTTCCAACTCCTAACTCCCAACTCCTAACTCCCAACTCCCAACTTCTAACTCCCAACTCCCAACTCCCCATGAAACTCCTCTTCGTCTGTCTCGGTAATATCTGTCGCTCGCCAGCCGCCGAGAATATTATGAATCACCTGGTAGCCCAAGCCGGAATGAGCGATCGAATCGAGTGTGACTCAGCCGGAACTGCTAGCTATCATACTGGCAATCCACCCGATCGACGGATGCGAGCTGCCGCCGCCAACCGAGATCTGCCGATGGTTGGCAAAGCTAGGCAATTTACCAAAGCCGACTTTACCGCCTTCGATCTGATTTTGGCGATGGATCGCGAAAACTATCACAATATCCTCGCACTGGATCCTCAAGGGCAATATCGCGACAAAGTTAAACTGATGTGTGACTTTGCTACCCAGCATCCCGATAAAGAAGTTCCCGATCCCTATTATGGCGGTGCCGAAGGCTTTGATTATGTTATCGACTTGCTGGTAGATGCATGTAGTGGACTGCTGCAAGAGCTAGAAACCACAACTGCTAAAAAGGTTTAGCAGGATAATTGAGTTACCCAGCTAGATAAGCCCAATTCCGTACATACGGCATTTAGTGGCAGATCCCAAGGCTCGATCGGCAGTGATTCCACATAGGCAAAATCGAAGATAATTCCGATCGTCGGAATCTTGCGCCAATCGGGATCGGCGCGGAGGCGATCGTAATAACCACCGCCATAACCCAAGCGATAATTATTAAAATCGATCGCGACAGCCGGAACCAGAATTAGATCGATGTTACTAGCTGCTAGCACGGATAATTCTGCGCTCGGTTCTAAAATTCCATATTCTCCAGTTACCAACGGTTCTGAAGGCTGCCAGTGGTGCCAGAGTAGATCTTTACCCACACATCGAGGCAATCCCCATTGTTTATCGGTAGCTTTAAATAACGAGTTGAGATTTGGCTCTTGGCGACAGCTTTGGTACGCCAAAATCGTCCGTGCCTCGATAAATTGGGGACAATTGGCGAGGAGATCGCAAATGCGGTCGCTGTGCATTTGCCACACTTCTGGTGCTAAAGCTTGTCGCTGCTGGATAAATTGGCGACGCAGAGTCTGTTTTTGCTGATGCACGATCGTTAGTCCCAGCTAAAATGTTATGGATGACACTTATTGACGCCCGCGCGAACTTTTCACCACTGATGTTTCCAAGTTTTTTACCTAGTAGTGTCGATCGACTTACAGAGCCAGAATCGATCGAGTTCGCCAGTCAAATTCAACGCACAGACATTATCACATCCTTACTCCTTCAATCGATCGCGACTAGTTATGTGCGTCAGGGCGCGGGTGGAATCCCGATCGTCTTTTTACATGGATTCGATAGTTCGATCTTGGAGTTTCGACGAATTATCCCAATTATTGCACTACATCGAGAAGTTTGGGCGATCGATCTCTTAGGATTTGGCTTTACCGAAAGATTGCCCGATTGCCCGTTTAGTTCTGCCAGTATCCGCACTCATCTAGAAGCATTTTGGCATACAAAGATCCAGCAACCGATAATCTTAGTCGGTGTCTCGATGGGTGGTGCTGCCGCGATCGAATTTACCCTCAAGAATCCCGCAGCCGTCGATAAACTGATCCTAATTGATAGTGCTGGCTTCACTCAGCCACCAGCGATGGGTAAGTTTTTAATCCAACCGTTGGGCAATTTAGCCACTAACTTTTTAGCGAGTCCAAAGGTACGTCAAAGTGTTAGCGAGAAGGCTTATTTCGATCGATCCTTTGTGACTGAAGACGCACAATTATGCGCCGCGTTGCATTTAGAAATGCCGAATTGGAGCGAAGCTTTGATTGCGTTTACTCGTAGCGGTGGCTATGGTTATTTGCTCGACAGGTTGCCAGCGATCCAGCAAGAGACTTTAATTCTCTGGGGTAAGCAAGATCGCATCCTGGGAACTAAAGCCGCAGAATTATTCGAGAAACATTTACCAAAATCTCAACTCAAATGGATCGATAATTGCGGGCACGTTCCGCATCTGGAAAAGGCAAAGATTACCGCTGACTATATTTTAAATTTTATTAAATAATTATTCACATTTCATACCCGCGACGCGCATAACTCTACAGAGCATCCGAGCTGACATAAATGTTATCTAATGGATGAAGGTGACTTTTGTTATTAATATCCGTCGCTTTTTCCAGGCGATCGGCCTATTATTATTGCTAATCGTGTCGGGTTTGGTGGTATCGTCATTGGGATATTTTGACGCAGCGACGATATCACCGCACACAGCGCGATAGTCGGCTGGCATGTGCGTTTGCTATGAAAAATTTACTAAGGTGTATTCTTGTAACTTGAGTGGCTTAGTCTGGAATGCCAGCAAATTCCTTGCAGAAGATAAATCTTCAGGCTTGTTGTTGAGTGCGTTATTTGGCTACACCGACAAACTCTACTTAGTCCCAGCACTAGCTTACATCAGATTTACGATCTCGATCGGGGGTCTATATTTCCGCACCCTCAATCCCCCATCGTCAAAACGATCGCATATTGCCGCACCTGCCAAAACCAATTAAATAGTGATGTAACTAAGTCCGATCGAGAACCGGGAATTTCCGTATAAAATAACAAGACAATCGATCGAGTCTCCATCATGACTGCTGCGCCCAAACACCAGAAAGCCAAAGCTCTCAAACCCAATAGCAAACGCCCTGCTAAGGAACTATGCAGCGAATGCGGGTTGTGCGATACCCACTATATCCACTACGTCAAAACCGCTTGTGCTTTTATCAATCAGCAGATTCCTACCTTGGAGACTCAAACCCACGGGCGCAGTCGGGATTTAGACAAAGAAGATGACTTATACTTTGGCGTCCATCAGCAGATGATGGCAGCGCGCAAAATCGAACCGATTCCTGGTGCCCAGTGGACGGGAATCGTCAGCACGATCGCGATCGAAATGTTGGAGCAGGGACTAGTAGAAGGCGTTGTCTGCGTCCAAAACACGCCCGAAGATCGTTTTACACCAATGCCGATAATCGCGCGGACTAGAGAAGAAATCCTCGCGGCTAAAGTCAACAAACCCACCCTCTCACCCAACCTATCGATCCTCGAACAAATCGCCGAATCGGGCTTGAAGAAGCTATTAGTCATCGGCGTCGGCTGTCAGATCCAAGCCTTACGCGCCGTCGAGAAAGAATTAGGCTTAGAGCAACTATACGTCCTCGGTACCCCCTGTACAGATAACGTCACCCGTGCGGGCTTACAAAAGTTTTTAGAAACTACCAGTCGATCGCCCGAAACCGTAGTTTACTATGAATTCATGCAGGACTTTAACGTCCACTTCAAACATGAAGACGGTTCGACAGAATTAGTCCCCTTCTTCGGCTTGAATACCAAAGAATTAAAAGACGTCTTCGCACCATCTTGTTTGAGCTGTTTCGACTATGTAAACTCCCTCGCCGATTTAGTCGTCGGTTATATGGGCGCACCCTATGGCTGGCAATGGATCGTAGTTAGAAACGATCGCGGCCAACAGATGTTAGATTTAGTAAATAATGCTATTGAAACTCAAGCTGTCATGTCCAAAGGCGATCGTACAGCCGCAGTTCAACAAAGTATTCCCGCCTACGATAAAGCAGTCACATTACCAATGTGGGTAGCGAAAATCATGGGTGTCATCATCGATAAAATCGGCCCCAAAGGATTGGAATATGCACGGTTCTCGATCGATTCTCACTTTACCCGCAATTATCTATTTACCAAACGCAATTATCCTGAAAAGTTAGAGCAGCACGTCCCAGAGTTTGCGAAGAAAATTGTCGATCGATATAAATTGCCAGAGTAAGCGATCGAGTTTGTGAAAGTTTGTGTTCTCAAATAAAATTAGCCTACATAAAATAGAAGCACGTCGCTAGAATTTTTCACCTAGATTTAGAGGAATAACCACCCTACTTCTTCTGATTAATTTTCTGAATATTCAATGTAACTAACGATGGCATCCTGCTTTCCTGTATTGACATCTCTTCTCTAAGTAGCTCACGAGTATTAGAAATTTGATCCGTGAACCATCGATATAATTCCGACTCTTCACGTACTACTATAGAGCGTTGCTCCCCAACAGAAAGTCCATTACTGCCATCAGAAGGATTAAGTTGATTGTTTAGATGGCTGAACTCTATTCCTTTTTGATAAAGTTCATCAGCTTTTTTCACAATTTCAGCAGTAAAAAGGAACTCGCATTCACTAGATTCAGCATAAAACTGCATAACACGATTATAATTAACATTTCTGTTACGGGCTATTTCACTCAAGTATGACATAAATACTTGGTAAATTCTGAGTCGCTTTTCATACAAATCTTTTCTTAGGATCGAACGGCTGACTTTATGTTGTTGCCAAGCAATATAGACTGTTATCATCGTAGTAACTGGCGTTAGCAAGGCACTAAAAACATCAACTATTTCTTTTAATGTCATCTTTAGAAAAGTAGGTTAGTGTAGACGCTCTAAAACTATGTGAAGCAATAACTGCATCCGATTTTTGAGATCGATTATAGCATTCTCGATCTCTACTATCGAGCGAATTGATTCTAGTATTTCAGAGATCATTCGATTTCGATCTTTCAACTATCAACTATCAACTGAACTAAGCCACTCTTCCATCTGAGCCACCGTCTGCCAACTAAACATCCCTACAATCAAATCGTCGAGTTGCTGCTCATTCAAAGCCGCGAGTTGACTCGTCACCTTTTCCGTTGGTACATATCCCTGAAACTTCACACCAATCGCTCTGGTTGCAAATTCCAGTTTACCTTCTAGTTTCCCTCTTTGTTCGCCCTTCCGTTCCGCCTTATCCATCTCGGCATCGTACCAAGCATCGATCTCTGCCATCGTTTTCATAAACTCTTGCTCCTCTGCACTTAAACTGTTTGCTGGTAAGTCTTTGAGATATACGCAATATTTGAGGCTTGCCCGTATTGTATCATTTTTCTCCCTTCGCTCTGGCGATAACCGATCGATGCCCTCAAACGCTCGTCGAGCGGAATCCTTATTCCCCAACAGTTTCAACCACATGGTTTCCGAGCTGTATTCTAACTGCTCGATAACGACGATTCCCATCCGCAAAAGTTTGACTGTTTCATATACGCCGACACCGAATTCTGGATGCGGTTTAGCTCCACATAGTTCTAATAGTTCGGGACTACAATTGACAGTCAAAATCCACGTAAACGGATTTTGGTTGTCGATGAGCTGGAGCGATTCGGGAGATAATTGCTGATATTTAGCCGTCTGTTGCGCTTGTTTTAGTGTTGTGGCTAATTCTGCTTGTTTCGGCTCCCAATACAAGTTCTTGCGTGTGATGGATTTGTGGATGTGCTTTTCCTGAGCGTATCCACTGTAATGCTCGATAATAATGGTTGGATGAACTTTCATCAACGCATCGAATAAACCTAAATCTTCCTGTTGCCAGCCAAATTTATCCGACTGAGCGACAAACATAAAATCTATTTCCAGATCTTCATCATTTCGGACTTGGATGTTTTGAATTGTCTCGCCTTTGGATTGATATAAGGAACGCAGATAAAATTTAAAAAATCGGTCGTGTTTGTACTGAGCCATTAATTTCTATTCTCGATGCTGACGATCGCAAATCTCGCACTCATATCGTGCCACAAAATGATACACAAATCGATCGCAATTGTCTATCGATCGTCAATGCTACTGCTCTGCGACACAATTTAACGATCGTCAAAATCAAGAAGTGTTCCAATTGTATCGATTCTATCCCGATCTTTAGGGTGAGTAATAATATCCCCACTTATACATCGACATCGAACCAGTCGGCGTAACGACTACTCGTTGATTTGGGTATTTACCAGATCTAATTTCAGCTTCATCTCTATTTTCTATCCAAGAAAAAGTGCGTACTGTATTATCGTTAAAATAACCCACTGGTCTGACAAACTCCTCCCAAGGAGCACTAAATTCAACCATCCCGACTCGATCGCATCCAGCAATAATTTGGGCACCCAGATTCACCATTAATTGTGGCGATCGACTGAAAGTTCCTAAGACTTTTTTACTATCGCTAGTTAGATGAATCGAAACTAATTCTGGTCGAGCGGTTGGATATTCATAATAACTATTGCGGATTCTATTTTTGTCTATCTGAATATTAGACTTAAATACTTCTCCCGATAGTCCAGCCGTCGGCTTGAGACTAAAATAGCCATTTTTAATCAATTGGTTCTTAACTGAGTTAATCGAAGCTTCACAACTCGCGTTTGTTTTTTTAGGCAATTTAACTAGCCCTTCTTCTCTAGCAACAGTGACCGCAGACGGAATATTCAAGGCGATCGTACTAAGAATAATCGCAATTTTAGATATATGTTTCATAATTCACCACTTGTCTCTGTTGTTAACGACTACGAACCAGCTCGGTTTTGTGTAGAAGCTTCATCATCAAAATCTTGGCAATCGGCCATCAATTATCAATTATCAATTATCAATTATCAATTATCAATTATTAATTATCAATTAGATTAACGGCTCCATCCATTTGCAGAACATCCTGTAATCGGACTGGGTGCAAGTGTAGACAAACACCAATAAGTTTTCCCATCAAATATAACGCCATTCTTGACGTATTTTAGATCGGAAATATCTTCCCACTGCTGTTCTCCACCCTCAGTATCATAGCGATATCGATCGCCTTTAACTTCTAAACCCTGGTCTGTCGCGCCTACCCAATAACGACCGTCTACAATTTTATTTGACGATGTATCTGTCTGTGCGATTTCAGTATTTTTCTCGATCGATTCCGATCGAGTCACTACTCCGTCACTAGTAGTTGTAGAAGTTTTGCTATTGAGTCGAACATTATTATTGCCTTTAATTTCAACTTTTTGACTATTTTCGACTCGAACATCTTGAATGGGTGTATCGATTTTAGTGCTACTTCTAGATTCTGTCGATTGTCGATCGCTAGAGGTATTAACATTCGTACAGCCGATTAAAATTGTGCTTAGTAAACCAATCGTCGCTAACATTGCGATCGATTGAGAATATCTGCGATTGTGCTGTATCATATCCGATCGAGTTTTATAATAAAATTGGCAATCATAGCTCGATAATATTTTTATTGACATTCTCAAATAGCTAATCGGCTATGTGGGGCTTAGTTACTACCCTATTAAGTTATTCATCAAATTGCGGTTGCTTTCCTGACATTTTGGGTTAAATAGAATAGGGAATACCAAAATCCTTGTAGATCGATTTCTGCCCCTTTACCCTTTACCCTTTACTCCTGTTGATAAGATAATTAAACGATCGCCATAAATACGAGAGAGCCATTGCGGTCTGCCCGCACTTATCTTGCGATATTGCCCTGCTGCGGAAACATTATGCCCAAAACCGCAGTTACTTTGCTGTTCTACTTTCAATCCGCCACCTACAAAATTCATCGTAATCGCACATTCAGCTTCTGCACCTTCCGGTTTAAATATCGCCGTGCGATTTTGAATCGTAGCAATGCCTCTACCCGTGCCCATATTTGCCATCGGACTCCCATTGGCTAGCTTGTATTCGTAAGTACCCGAAAACTCAACTTGGAGGCGTTGTTTGCCCAATGCCCAAATCTTAAAAGTGCCAAACTTAGATTTCCAAGTGCCGTTAACTTGTGCGCTGGTGACAATGTTTGGCTGGGCTTGTGCGGTGGCAGTTGCAAGGATGAGACAGCACAAAATAATCGCGATCGATCGAGTCTTCATATTTTCGACATTGGCTAAATCACCCTTGACAGCCACAGCGATTATAGAGTTCCGAATCTTATTAAAGCTTTAAAATAATTCGATCGAAATTCAATATAAAGTAACCAGTCCAGCCCTTAGAGAAGCTCCACCAACCACTTAGTGCAAAAATATACGCTCGTGGCAAACTTCCTGGCGGAGCTTGCAAGTCACAATTAAAGTCATCCCACTCAGACAACCATCTACTACCGACACGCCACCGTACAAATTCACCAAACTTATTCTCGCTAATTGTTTGCTGCATATTGTCGGATGATTTACAACCGAGCTGACGCCAAATGTCTCGTTGAACGCTAAATCCAAAGCGACCGTTACTATATTTAACCCACAGTCGATCGATCGCGGCTAGAGCCTGGGGAGAGATACTTTTGGCATCTTCAGCCAATAACCAACCTTCTCGCTCTCGCCCAGATATCTCCAGTAAAAGTCGTTTAGTTTCGAGATCGGCATCTTTCCAATTACCTAGTACTGAGCGGCGTAAATAAAGCCAGTATTTCAATCACATAACGGTTTGCCTTTGTAAGTCCACTTAAAAGGCT
>NZ_PVWO01000581.1 GCF_003003845.1 Chamaesiphon polymorphus CCALA 037
GGGGGAGACGGGGGGAGACGGGGGGATTTGGTGCTATTACTATTAGATTTTGGTGCCAGTCTGTGGACTCTACCAAGCGAATCGGCAGATTTAAACTCGTCCCAATTCCGGCAATTGCGGCTCCAGCAGGTGTTTTGGGCAGGACGATACAAGCCACCGCAGCGAGGGCTAGATTGGCCGTGGCGAGTCGATCGAGAATTACTTCGATCCACCCCGCGAGCGTAAATTGCGCGGGTTCGGCGATCGCTAAGACTAGGCTGGTAGGATGATAGACCAATTGCGTGGGACTGCCGGAAATCGCCTGCGTAGTTATCGTGATTTGGCGATCGCCAGCGGCACAAAAGGGGATATCGCTAGCAGTCAACCACGGTGCATCTCCGTCCAAACTGACACTCACCCCCGCAATCAGATCGGCGATAAAAGCTTTGACATGCTGCGGATTTGCCAGCCGATAACCCGCTGGCGGATCTGGAAGCACGGTATTAAATTGCAGCTTTCCGGTAGTGGTAATCGCTGGTTGCACGTCCAACACCGCCGCAATGCGTTCGGCAAGATCGTTGACTCCCGTCATTCCACCCAGTAACGGCACCACCGCACTCCCATCCGCAGCCACCGCGACGACTGGCGGTTCCGTCTTGCTATCCGTTAGCACTGGTGCGAGCGTCCGAATCAAAATTCCCGCCGCACACAAGCCGATAATCGGCACACCCTGACTGTATAATTGCCGCAAAGTATCGCCAAAGTTGGCAAAACTCACATCCACATCTGTGGTTCTCTCTACCAACCCATACAATTGCGCTCCTGGTAAGGCTGTCATCAACTTCCGCGCGGTGGGGACGCTAATTTGATTGAGGACGACAACAACGGGTGTCGATCGTTGGCGCAGGCTCTGGGAATGAGCATCGAGCATGATTTAACAGATAACGGTCTTTCTTATCTTATCGCTGGTGGGATGAGTTCAAGTTGCGGCTCTTGTTGACAATCCGCCAATTGAGGCAAGAACTAGTCGCATACAAACAACTCAAAATGTGACGGGGAATAATAGCAAGTAGTTGTAACTTGAGATCCCCAATGAACTAGGGAGCATCCCAGTTTTTATTCGATCGAGAGAGATAGAACTTTTGTACTAAATCAGCAGGATTGAGTGTAGATGGAGGGAATGTTAGAGTCCGAACGCCAAAGGGAGAGGCATGTGTGTGGAAAGGATACGTTAGGAAAGTATGGATCTAAAGTATGGTTGAGATAAAGCAATTTGCACCGATTCTCGATCGGCTGGAAAATACTCAATCTTGAATCGTTATGAAACCAGAAATCGATCGAGAGTCGCAGGACAATAAATTATGTCCGACGACTCTCGATCGACGATTTCAGCAATACTGTCTAATTCAAGAATGTGGTTTTGTGCAAAATGAAAGCAACACGAGCTGGGGATAATTTAAATTCCCCGTAACGATCGATTATTTCGACCGAAAGCCGAACGAATTACCAATCGACTAGAACGCAGCCGACTATCGATCGAGGGGATTTTAGTTAATAGTGATTTCCTACCTTGCGATGATGGACTGCTGTGAGCGAATCGGCTTTAGCTACCCGTCCGATGTCTACCGTGCTGTAGACGATCCAGTGATCGTCGCCTTCCATGCGGCTGACGACTTCGCATTCTAAGTAGGCTAGCGAGTCGGCCAAGATGGGACAACCGTTTGAGGCGGGGTAAACCTTAATATTGGCAAATCGATCGGCTCCAGGCGGGAATCGTTTGAGGAAGTGTTTCATCAGGGGCTGATAGTTGCCCTCTTCTAAGATATTTAGCACGAACCTGTCGCCGACGTGCATTAAGGATTCGATCGCGCGGTCTTTGGCAACTGCGATCGAGATTCCAGGCGGTTCGACGCTGGCTTGGGCAACCCAAGAGGCGAGCATCGCACTGGTGGCTTCGCCGCGTTTGGCGGTGATGATGTACAGTCCGCCGCTGATCCGTCCGAGAGCTTTGTCGAGATCGTTATCGAGAGATTTCATCTGCTTGATACTACGATCTCGTGTCAGCCATTGTCCCAAATCCGTTCCGGCTTCTTCGCAGATTTGGTAGGTATTCTCGCTGGGAGTAGTTTCGATCCGAATTGGCTCGAAGGCTTCGCGCACGCCAACTTCCCGCAGTTTATTTCGTAGCAGATAGACTGATTCGTCATCGCCACCGCCAGATTCAAATAAACCGAAAGTTTGTTTGGCGTTAACTGCTGCCAAGATCGTACTTACCAAAGCTTGAGTCTGAGTTGCATCTGCACCAGATTGGGGCGGCATCCCGATGACTACACCAGTAGCGATATCTACCAGTTCGCGAACTTCATGGGGATCGGATTCGCGTAAATCGATGAGTTCGACACCCACGCCTGTTTTAGAAATCCCTTGTCCGATCGAGTTAGCGATCGCATCGCCATACCCATACTCACCGATATAAAATACGACGGCGGTAGTTGTGGCTTTGGCTTGAGTTTGGCTCCAGTCCCGATACCGCCCGACGAGTTCGGTAATATTGTATTTTAATAACGGCCCATGTCCGGTCGCGATCGTCGCAATTGCTGGTAAATCGCCCATCCGCTTAATTGCCGCTAATACCGATCGAGCATTCGGCCCCATCAAGCAATCATAATAAGTCTTATAATCAGAGTCTAAAATTGCTAGATCTTCGTCATAGGTGCGATCGTCGCAATAGTGCATCCCAAACACATCGCAAGTAAATAGCGTCTGCGTATGATGGTCGTAAGTCAGAATCGTATCCGGCCAATGTAGATTCGGTGCCGAGACAAATTCTAATTCGTGTCCCTTACCCAAGTCCAATCGATCGCCATTTTTGACCATCATCTGCTTGTAAGGTTGATGGATCAACCCATCCAAAAACTGCATCGCCACCTTCGCACCGACGACAATAATGTTCGGATTCAGTTGTAATAAGTCCTTAATCAAACCACTATGATCTGGTTCCGTGTGGCTGACGACTAAATAATCGATCTCCGCAGGATCGATGAGTCCCAACAAAGTATCCAAATAAAGCTGGCGAAACTTAGCATGAGAAGTATCGACCAACGCAATCTTTTCGCCCCGAACCAAGAAAGAATTATAAGTAGTCCCATTCTCCAACGCGAACTCGATATCAAACCGATCGCGATCCCAGTCGAGCGATCGAATTGCCGTCGTATCCACAGCAATCTCCTCAACCTGCATCGTCAGGCGTTTTTGAATCTTATCGGCTAGTACTACCATTGTAATTTACCTATTAATTTTAAAATTATTTGGCGTATTAATCTATTGTTA
>NZ_PVWO01000582.1 GCF_003003845.1 Chamaesiphon polymorphus CCALA 037
TCTGTAGGTTAATCGTGGGGAGGGCGGGTTTGTGCGAGAGTTATCGTTACATTCGAGGTTGATGGCATAAACCCGCCCCTACAGACCCTGGCGTGGGAAAATCCCCTCCTTGGAGGGGTGCCGCAGGCGGGGTGGGTCAGATCTCCACCACGCACTGTTAAACCATCATCAAATCCACTTTCTCACCAGCATCCTGAACCTTTGGCTCCACTGGATTGAGGTAGAAATCAGACAACAGACTGAATAGATCCCGGTCAGGTGCATCCGTCGGTACCACACCTTCAGGCAATGCCAGAATTTGATCCGCAATATTTAGATAGTAATCGCAGACATATTCCAACGATTTATCGGTTTCTGCCATCTCAAACAAAGTCTTACCTTTAACGCGGGAAACGCGAATATCTTCAATTAGCGGTAAAACTTCCAGTACGGGCATGGGGACTGTTTCGATGTATTTATCGATTAAGTCGCGCTTGGAGGTGCGATTGCCGATTAAACCAGCCAATCGTAACGGATGCGTCCGCGCTTTTTCGCGTACCGATGCGGCAATCCGATTGGCGGCAAATAAAGCATCGAAACCATTGTCAGTGACGATCAAACAGTAGTCGGCATAGTTGAGCGGAGCCGCAAAACCACCACAAACTACGTCGCCGAGTACGTCAAATAAAATAATGTCGTACTCGTCAAAAGCATTCAGCTCTTTGAGCAGCTTAACTGTCTCACCGACTACATAACCACCGCAACCAGCACCAGCAGGAGGCCCGCCAGCTTCGACGCAATCGACACCGCCATAACCTTTGTAGATGACATCTTCAGGCCAGACATCTTCGTAGTGATAGTCTTTTTCTTGAAGTGTATCGATGATGGTGGGAATCAAGAACCCAGTCAGGGTGAAGGTACTATCGTGCTTGGGGTCGCAACCGATTTGTAATACTTTTTTGCCGCGCTTTGCTAACGCGACGGAGATGTTGCAACTAGTTGTGGATTTGCCGATGCCACCTTTGCCATATACTGCCAGTTTCACGATCTGCTAGTCTCCAATACTTTGTGGGTGTTATTAAACGAGAAGAACTATCTATAAAAATTTCTGCTACGTCTAGCATTATTCACTAACTTCCCCGGAAATGGGGGAAAAGTTACAATTCGATCTGGATTTTAAATTGCTTAATATACTCTATAAAATACTTAACATGCTCTGAGTCACACTAACTCTGCCTCAAGCTACCAAATTAGTTTTGGCTAGTTTTGGAGTTTGCTTTATAGATAAATTAGAACAATAACAAAAAATACTCGATCGCAGTCACAGAGCAAGAAAGAACCAGAAAATCGATCGAATATTTTGCCGATACCCTGTCGCAGTGGCTAGTAAGGTTCTCAAGATGACTGGCTAGTTTGGGATCTGGAGACTATGATGGCGTTATTGAGCCATAATTAGCGTTCGCGTAGCGTGCTGGAGGCAATCGAGATCCGCTCTAATCGATCGAGAAATCCTGACATAATCGTTAGTTTGTAAAAATTAGTTAAGTTTGGAAATATCGGGAGTTTTTGTAAAAATTAGTTAAGCGATAGGAGATCGAGTAGGATAAAAATTGGTAAATTGTGAAGCCCGATCGAGGCGAGCGTAACATTGTGATTTCAGTTGAATATGTCTTAGCAGATCCAGAATTTAGACCGCAGAGAGCCGTAGATAGAGCTGCTGCTCTGGATGTGAAGGCTTATTTACCAGCACCACCTCCAGATAATTTTGTGGAGTCTATTCGCGCCCAGCGCGATCTTTTCCTAACTAAATACCCAGAAGGTTCGCTATATATTAATGGCAAGAAAGTTACGGAAGATTTGACAGTAGATTTATTGCAGCAATCGGAACCGCAACTGAGATTTTTCATCCTCGCTCCAGGTACTCAAAAAATCGTCAATGCCGGATTCAAGGTGGGTTTGAGCACGGATGACCCCAACAAGATTGCAACGATGCTGGTGTGTCCCCGCAGTGGCTTGGCGTGCAAAAATTCAATTACCATAATTAATGGCCCAGGAATTGTAGACGAACACTATCCAGACTGGGTGGGAATAGGTTTAATCAATCATGGTGCGGATCTACATTTATTCAGTCATGGTGCAAGAATCGCGCAGGTGATGTATTTAGAGGCATGTGTGGCGCAGGAGCGAGTAGTGGCAGAGTTAACGACTGTGGGAGAACGCAAGGGTGGATTCGGGCATACGGGTGTTTGATTGCATGGGCAAAGCCCGAGAACTACGAAGTCTGCGAGCCTACCAAACACGCTTTTCGCTGTCTTGAAAAGGTGCTTCACTTGCGGCGCGCGCTCCGCCTATGGCACGCCTCGCTTACGCTCGCCTACGGCTTTGCCGAGGGTTTAGCGCGACAAGACAGGGCAAAGCCCAAGACCGCACTTTTTGCTTTCAACCTTCAGCTTTCAACTTTTTAGATGAGGTGTGTCGATCGAATGGCAGTACAAACAATTACTACTATCGACTTAGGCAATCTAGTCATCGATGTGGTGCGAAAAAACATCAAAAATGTCCACCTCCGTGTTTATCCCCCAAGCGGAAACGTCCAAATTTCTGCGCCGTTGCGGATGAATCTCGATACCATTTGTGTGTTTGCAATTTCTAAACTAGATTGGATCGAAAAACATCAGCAAAAGATTCGCAGCCAAGTCAGAGAAATACCACGGGAATATATAGATCGAGAGAGCCACTATCTTTGGGGTAAACGCTATCTACTCAGTCTAGTCGAACTAGACACATCACCGAGCTTAGAATTATGTCACGATCGCCTGATACTGCAAGTGCGTCCGGGTACTAATGCGATCGACAAGCAGGCTATTGTTAACGAATTTTATTGCCAGCAGCTCGAAGCCGCAATTTCACCACTAATCGATAAATGGGAACGGTTGATAGGGGTATCTGTCACCAGTTTTAGCATCCGTAAAATGAAAACTAAATGGGGGAGTTGTACGCCCAGTTTGGGAACGATTCGCTTCAATTTAGAACTAGCCAAGAAACCCACCGAATGTCTGGAATATGTCGTCGTTCATGAGTTAGTTCATTTGTTAGAACCGAGTCATAACAAACGATTTATCGCATTTATGGATGCATTTATGCCAAAATGGAGATTTTACAAGTCCGAACTCAATCGATTACCGATCGATTCAAATTAACGATCGTCAAAATGATAACTTTGACTATATTGTATTCGGTCGATCTAAGAGGATGTTTGAAAAGTCAGGAGAGAGTTAAATTTTATGCCAAACGCCTAACCATGATACGGATCATCGCTAAG
>NZ_PVWO01000583.1 GCF_003003845.1 Chamaesiphon polymorphus CCALA 037
AATGTGGGATGCTGCGGGAGTAATTGGGGTGGCGATTGGAAAATATTTTCGTCTGCTGATTTGAGCGCGGTGCTCAATAACCAGAGTAATGGAAATAACATTACACCCGCGATCGCACTCAAGCCGCCATAAATTCCGACTAATTTCACGATCGGGGATTGCCAAAAAGGCGATTGCAAGAGGCGAGTGGGTATAGACTTTAGCATATTTCGATCGATTCTCTGGTTCTAAATCTATTGCTAGGCGGCATAAGTTAGATTACCATCTCCCAGTCTCCCCGTCCCCCACTCCCCGTCTCCCAACTCCCAACTCCCAACTCCCCACCAAATATTAACTCGAAGCGATCGAACTCACAGCCATCCGTGAGATCGATCGTACTCGCTAGTGTCGATCTTGTAATACTTGCACCATAACATCCTGGCGCGATCTCGCTGTTCGATCGAAGACAGTTTTAGACCAAAAAAAGGGTAATCTATAGTTACGGTATTTTAAAACTTGTAAATTTTATTTAAGAGTTGCCATCATACCGAACAGGAGATATCATTGACATAATGAGTATTTATACCTACCAAAATTAAATACTATCGTTATCTAGCAGTGAAGCATCCCACTCGATCCTCATCGCCTATCTATGATTTCTGAATTTCCCTGGCTGACTGCAATTATTGCATTTCCGATCGTAGCTGCCTTAGCTATTCCCGCGATCCCCGACACCAATGGTAAAACTGTGCGGCTCTACGCACTGGGCATAGGAATATTAGAATTAGGTTTAATTATCTATACATTCGCTACCCAATATGACTTTAATAACCCTAACTTACAGCTAGTCGAACGCTATAGCTGGATACCACAATTAGGTTTAAATTGGTCGTTGGGTACGGATGGGCTGTCGATGCCGTTGGTGGTGTTGACGGGATTTGTGACGACGCTAGCTATCTTTGCGGCGTGGAATATTACGATTAAGCCGCGACTGTTTTACGGCTTGATGTTATTAATGTACGGCGCGCAGATTTCGGTATTCTTGGCTCAGGATCTACTGATGTTTTTCATGCTGTGGGAGCTAGAATTAGTTCCTGTCTATCTCCTGATTTCGATTTGGGGTGGGGGACAGCGGTTTTATGCTGCGACGAAATTTATTCTCTATACGGCTCTAGCGTCGATTTTTATTCTGCTGTCTGCGCTAGGATTGGCTTTCTATGGCGACACAGTTACTTTTGATATCGCCGAATTAGGACTCAAAGAATACCCGATCGGGTTAGAATTATTAGCTTATGCTGGCTTCCTGATTGCTTTTGGTGTCAAACTGCCAATTTTTCCCTTCCATACCTGGTTGCCAGACGCACACGGTGAAGCTCCCGCACCTGGATCGATGATATTGGCTGGTGTATTGCTCAAGATGGGCGGTTATGCACTGATTCGGTTTAATGCCGAAATGCTGCCTCACGCTCATGTTTATTTTGCGCCCGTACTCGCGATATTGGGTGTAGTAAATATTATTTACGGTGCCTTAGCTGCGTTCTCTCAAGATAATCTCAAACGACGGTTGGCTTATTCGTCGATCTCGCACATGGGATTTGTGCTGATTGGGATTTCTTCGTTTACCGCTTTAGGCATTAATGGCGCAATGCTGCAAATGATTTCCCATGGTGGGATTGCCGCAGTCTTATTCTTCTTGGCTGGGGTAATTTACGAGCGCACCCACACCCTCTCGATGGATAAAATGGGCGGGATGGCCAAATCGATGCCGTCAACTTTTGCCTTATTTACATTCGCGTCGATGGCGTCGCTCGCATTACCAGGGATGAGTGGTTTTGTCAGCGAATTGTCGATTTTCTTAGGTTTGACAACTAGCGATGTTTATGATAGCGGTTTCAAAACGTTGGTGATTTTCCTATCTGCGGTAGGACTGCTGATTACACCGATCTATTTATTGTCGATGTTACGCCGGGTATTTTTTGGCAAGCTGGAGTCTAATGGCGAAATTTGTTGGGATGCCAAGCCGCGCGAATTGGCGATCGCTTTCTCGCTGCTAATCCCAATTATTGGCATTGGCTTATATCCCAAGCTGGCGACTCAAACTTACGACATCACCACGGCTGCTGTCGCCGCTCATCTTCGCGAAGCCTTACCGACGGCGGTTGCCGAACGTAAAGATACTAGCTTATACGCGCAATCGATCGAATGGAAATCGCAAACTGCGAACGCCTCGCCAGTCATTTCTAGCAAATTGGTTGGCATTGCTAATCGATAACTTTTTTGAGCGCAGAGATTCGGGATTAAATTCAGATATCTTACCTAGCAGGGGCAATTCATAAATTGCTCCTGCTTTTTACCTAAACAGGCGGAAATGCCACTTTTAAGCTTTGGGGCAGTCGCGATCTGCATTTCTATCAACTCGAACAAATCAAACGAATCAGAGTCGTTAGGCGTGTAGATGGGTATTATGCCCAATTCTGTATCGATACAGAACGGCTAGAAAAACGAGAGCCAACAGGCAAAACAATTGGTTTAGATGTTGGGTTAAACCATTTCTACACCGATTCTGATGGTAGACAAATCGAAAATCCTCGCTATTTGAGAAAGTCAGAACGTGCTTTAAAACGGGCACAAAAAAGACTATCTCGAAAGCAACTCGGATCTAAAAATCGCATCAAAGCTAGGGAAAAATTAGGTAGAAAGCACCTCAGAGTAAGTAGGCAGCGTAAAGACTTTGCGGTTAAGACTGCAAGGTGCGTAGTCCAGTCTAACGACTTGGTAGCCTATGAAGATCTGAAAGTGCGAAATATGGTTAAAAACCAACACTTAGCTAAATCGATTAGTGATGCTAGCTGGTCGCTATTTCGTCAATGGATTGAGTATTTCGGCAAAGTATTTGGCGTGGTAACTATTGCAGTTCCACCCCAATATACAAGCCAGAATTGTTCTAGCTGTGGCGAAATAGTTAAGAAAACTCTCAGCACTAGAACTCATCAATGTCCGTATTGTGGATATGTTGCCGACCGCGATAAAAACGCCGCTCGGAACATTCTCGAACTCGGACTTCGTACTGCGGGGCACGTAGGAACATCTAGTCTTGTGCTAGAAAACGTCTCTGGACAGACCGACCTCTGCTTAGGTGATGAAAATCCTCTCAGTAAGCCGACTGGTCGAAAGAGAAACTCTAAATAGCGATGTTTAGAATCCCCCACCATACCGCTTGCAGTTGGTGGCGGGAGAATGTGTGCGGTTCGTTTCTCTGAAACTAATCCTCTAGGATTAGGGGAGGAGAGCCTTTACGCCGCCTTGAGCGCAAGC
>NZ_PVWO01000110.1 GCF_003003845.1 Chamaesiphon polymorphus CCALA 037
ATCAAGTTGGCGGGGGGGATTTTTCATACCCATCACCATTTAGCCGATGGGCGATTGGAGATTTTAGTCGCCGCAGCAACACGGATGGGTTTACCCCCAGCGCAATTGTCAAGATTATTCGACTGTGAGACAGCAGAAGATGTGCTCAAATATCTGTGCGAGATCGATACAGCCGATGGCAGTGAGTGGGTAACTCGGATCTATGGGTATCTCACCGAGCGGATCGATAATCGATCGCAGACATATATTTATAGCCAAAGTCAGCAATCTGTAAGTGTCGGTTCGGTAGTATTCGATCGACAGCGACGAGTTATCGCCACTAGCGCAACTGGCAGAACATTTTTGACCCAATTGTGCTAAATTTAATCGAATATAAATTTTTTTACTACTTACTATAAATCTCGCTCGATCGCACTCTTCAAAGCAAAGAGTCAGTCATCTCAAATCCAGACGGTCGTAGCTCCAGTCGTCTACACGTATCAAATCCCACGGAGTCCGCAGTGACAACAGAAACCGAAACTAGTTCAACAGATCTTCAGCTTACACCTAATCCCTTAGAAGGCGTAAACTTAAATCATCAAATGGTCGTCATTCTGGACTTCGGCTCCCAGTATTCCGAACTCATTGCCCGCAGAATTCGCGAAACGCAAGTTTATTCTGAAGTTATTTCTTATCGTACTACCGCCGAGCAACTAAAACTACTAAATCCCAAGGGAATCATTCTCTCTGGGGGGCCAAACTCGGTTTATGACGATCGCGCGCCCCAATGCGACCCCGAAATCTGGAATCTGGGCATTCCCGTCTTGGGTGTGTGCTATGGAATGCAGCTCATGGTGCAGCAGCTTGGCGGTGAAGTCGTCAAAGCTAAAAAAGCCGAATATGGCAAAGCCGAAATCCTGATTGACGATCCGATCGATCTGCTGACTAATGTCGAGGAAGGTTCGACAATGTGGATGAGTCATGGCGACTCCTGCGAACGCCTCCCGACTGGATTCCAGTTGTTGGCACATACTGAGAATACACCCTGCGCGGCGATCGCCGACCATCAGCGCAAATTATATGGCGTCCAATTTCACCCCGAAGTAGTGCATTCAGTGGGCGGACTCGCGCTGATTCGCAATTTTGTCTATCATATTTGCGCTTGTCAACCAACTTGGACGACGGAAGCATTTGTCGAAGAAGCCATCCGCAATATTCGCGCGCGGGTGGGCGACAAAAAAGTTTTGCTAGCACTATCCGGCGGGGTCGATTCTTCGACTTTAGCATTCTTATTGCACCGCGCGATCGGCGACCAATTGACTTGTATGTTCATCGATCAAGGGTTCATGCGCAAGCTCGAACCAGAACGATTAGTTGCCCTATTCAAAGACCAATTTCATATCAAAGTTGAATATGTAATGGCACGCGAACGGTTCATTAATGCGATCGCAGGCGTCACCGATCCAGAAACCAAACGCAAACGCATCGGTACTGAATTTATCCGCGTATTCGAGTCAGAATCAAAACGGTTAGGGCCATTTGATTATCTCGCACAGGGCACATTATATCCCGACGTAATTGAATCGGCAGATACCAATGTCGATCCGCAAACTGGCGAACGCGTTGCGGTCAAAATCAAAAGCCATCACAACGTTGGCGGCTTACCCAAAGACTTGCAATTTAAACTCGTCGAACCCTTACGCAAATTATTTAAAGATGAAGTGCGTAAAGTCGGACGTTCGATCGGATTGCCAGAAGAAATCGTCCAACGGCAACCTTTTCCCGGCCCTGGTTTAGCAATTCGGATCATCGGTGAAGTCACCGCCGAGCGACTGAATATCCTCCGCGATGCCGATCTAATCGTTCGTCAGGAAGTTAATAAACAAGGACTTTATCATAAACTCTGGCAAGCATTTGCGGTGCTACTCGCCGATGTTAATAGCGTCGGTGTGATGGGCGACCAACGCACTTATGCACACCCGATCGTTTTACGTTGTGTATCTAGTGAAGATGGCATGACTGCCGATTGGTCGAAGGTACCTTATGAATTTTTAGAGATTGTTTCCAACCGGATCGTCAATGAAGTCAAAGGTGTCAACCGCGTGGTTTATGACATCACTTCCAAGCCACCCGGTACGATCGAATGGGAATAATGTTGTAGTAAATTGAGTCGATAAAAAAGGTGGTTCATAACCGCCTTTTTTATTAATCAGTTTTTAGCATTTCCACCGCGATTGCCATCTCAGCCGATTTTCTATCCGGTATTAAATCTAGATTATGGGATTCAAATCGCGAGAGATTGGAATACCACCGATCCTAATTCCGGCTTCGCTGGCTTTGTGACTCAGTTTGATATCGATGACGCATATATTTCTAAATTTGAAGTTCAAATTGTCGGTAGCTCTCAAGTCCACCAAGAATTGTGGATACCTGCTGAAGACTTAGCAGAATTCAATCGGCATATCCTGGGTGAAATAAAAATTGTCGCTGCTTATTATGGCAATAGTTCTACGATAGAAGTAGATCCCGATACCAACATGCCAACCACAATTCAGGTGTCGAAATAGTTATTACCATTGCTGTATACTGTTGCTAATTATCAATTATCAATTATCAATTAATTCAATGCGTATTCTTGTAACTGGTGCTAGCGGTTGTGTCGGTCATTATATCAGCGAAACCCTGATCCAAAATACCGACCACGAACTGTTTTTATTCGTCCGCAACCCGGCCAAATTACAAGTAGATATCGATGCTCGTCCGGGGATTCATGTCGTTACAGCCGACATGATGGAAATTGAAAAACAAGCCGATTTGCTCAAAACGATCGAGGTTGCCGTCCTGACAGCAGCGGGCTGGGGCGGACAAGAAGCTTTTGATATTAACTATACTAAAACGCATATCTTATTCGATTTGCTCGACCCGCAAGTATGTCAGCAGGTTATCTATTTCTCCACCGAAAGCGTCCTCGATCGCCAAGACCAATTGCTACCCGAAGCAGGTAAAATCGGGACGGATTATATTATGTCCAAATATCAGTGCTTGGACAAATTAACCCAAGAGAAAAATGCTCCCGATAGCGCGCAGCACATCGCTTCAAAAGTTACTACAGTTTTCCCGACCCTCGTCTTTGGCGGCGACGAAACCAAACCATATTCTTTCCTCTCCGCTGGATTGACAGATATCGCCAAATATGCTGGTATATTGCAATGGTTTAGTGCTGATGGCAGCTTCCATTTCATCCACGGCAAAGATATCGCCGAAGTTGTCAGACACTTAATCGCGCATCCCGAAATTGCCGATAAATTCGATCGCCGCATCGTTTTGGGCAATAAATTAGTACCTGCCGCTGACGGCATCAAGCAAATTTGCGCCTACTTTGGCAAACGCAGCCCCTTCCAAATTCCGCTCTCGATCGCGATCGCCAACTTTTTTATTAAAGTATTTAAGATCCAGATGGCCGAATGGGACAGGTTCTGTCTGAATAACCGCCACTTTAGCCACGCGCGTCCCGTCAGTCCAGCTACCTTCGGACTACCTACTTACGCGCCGACGATCGCCGACATCTTTCGGACTCGGGGTCTTGTCAGTGGTAGCCGCTCAAAATAGTGATAAATTTTTTTTAAGTATTGTTACCTCTCGGTGATACAATCGATGATGGTCGATCGGGATCGAATAACACCAAACTACTGTGAACTCTACTGATGAAACACCTCAACCGACAGAATTAGTCGGTAAGGAAACTACACCCGCGCAAGCGAGTGTAACTCAATCTTCAGAAGACTCGATGGGTGAGTATCAGCAACTCAAACGAGAGTTGTATCTGATAACTCTAGCAATTACTGCGGTGGCATTTGTCACGGTAGCATTCGTCTATGAATTGAGGGTCGCCCTCAATTACCTTTTGGGTGCAGTCGCAGGAGTAGTGTACTTGAGACTGCTGGCAAAAGATGTAGACCGCATTGGTAATGAAACCAGTAAGCTCAGTCTCAATCGGATGGCTCTATTTGTGGGCTTGATGTTAGTGGCGGCAAAATGGCACCAATTGCAGATTCTGCCTGTCTTTTTAGGCTTTTTAACCTACAAAGTGGCATTACTCATCTACATCTTACGGACAATCTGGCTGGATAATAAACCAAGCTAGAGTATCGACCGCCAATTGCAATAACTGCAATTTTGGTACACGATCGCGAGACAACGCTTCCTAGATGCACATGTTAGATGGTTTAAACATCATAAATTCCCTGCCCTTAGCGGCATTGGATGTCGGTCATCACTTGTATTGGCGACTAGGGAACCTCCAACTCCACGGTCAGGTGTTCCTCACTTCTTGGTTTGTCATCGGGTTGCTGCTGATTGCATCAATTGCCGCGACACGGAATGTTCAACGCATTCCACGCGGGATTCAAAACCTGATGGAGTATGCCCTGGAATTTATCCGGGACTTAACCAAAAACCAAATTGGCGAAAAGGAATATCGTCCTTGGGTTCCATTCATCGGCACCCTATTTTTATTCATCTTTGTATCCAATTGGTCTGGAGCATTACTCCCGTGGAAGCTGATTCACCTGCCATCGGGCGAACTAGCCGCACCAACGAACGACATCAACACCACGGTAGCATTGGCATTGCTCACGTCCTTGGCTTATTTTTATGCAGGTTTCCGCAAACGCGGTTTGGGATACCTGGCGAAATACGTTCAACCGACACCAATCCTTTTACCGATTAACATCCTCGAAGACTTCACTAAACCGCTGTCCCTAAGCTTCCGTTTATTCGGAAACATCCTTGCAGATGAATTAGTTGTCGGTGTACTAGTATTACTAGTTCCGTTTATTATCCCAATGCCAGTTATGCTATTAGGGTTATTTACAAGTGCGATTCAAGCACTGGTATTTGCTACACTAGCTGCTGTATACATCGGCGAAGCGATCGAAGGTCACGGCGAACACGAAGAAGAACACTAGTTTTTTCTTTCGGATCCCTTCCCTCATCCGAGGGTAAATTTGGGATGGCAGTCAATACTGACCACCCTCAGTTAATAGCGAATGCTATTAGCTAAATCGATTAATATTCTCAACCATTTTTTTAAGGTAAATACATCATGAATCCTACTGTTGCTGCTGCTTCTGTTATCGCTGCTGCTCTCGCTGTTGGTTTGGCTGCAATCGGCCCTGGTATCGGTCAAGGTTCCGCTGCTGGTTCCGCTGTTGAAGGTATCGCACGTCAACCCGAAGCTGAAGGCAAAATTCGCGGTACCCTGCTGCTCTCCTTGGCGTTCATGGAATCTTTGACGATTTATGGTCTAGTTGTGGCACTGATTCTGTTATTTGCTAACCCTTTCGCATAATCTTAACGTCAACCAATTGGCAGAAACGGCCAGTAGCAGTTGGGAGTTGGGAGTTGGGAGTTGGTAGAAATTGTAGGGTGGGCATTGCCCACCAGATAAGTTTCTGGCTTGAAAATATTTGTGCAAACCTAGCTTGACAACCCCTAATTCTAATTTTTCTGCTGTCGATTTCTGCCAGACCCAAAATTCTAGGAAAGCATAGAACATGATTCCACAATGGACACTACTGTTGGCAACCGCCGCAGTAGAAGAAGCAGAAAAGGGTAAACTGTTTGACTTTGATGCCACGTTACCGCTGATGGCAATTCAATTTGTCATTTTGGTAGCCATCCTCAACAAGCTGTTTTACACTCCCCTTGGTAAAGTATTAGACGATCGAGATGAGTACATTCGCGGTGGTTTGGGCAATGCTAAAGCCAGACTAGCCGAAGCAGAAGAACTCACTAAAAAGTACGAAGCAGAACTCGCAACCACCAGACGGGAAGCCCAAGCAGTCATTGCCACAGCTAAAGCTGAAGCTCAACAAATTGCTGCCGGACAACTCGCTGAAACTCAACAAGCGGCTCAAGCCCAACGGGAACAAGCCCAACAGGAAATCGATAAGCAAAAGCAAGCTGCATTTGCGGCATTAGAGCCACAAGTAGAAGCCCTCAGCCATCAGATCCTGACCAAATTGTTGGGAGCCGAGCTAGTTAAATAATCACCTGCTACCCAGATTAAAACAGTTAACAGCGAACAGTTAACAAATAATTGCTAACTAAATAGCCGATAACTAATAATCGAGCTAATCGATCGTAATGACAGCAGTTCTAGAACATATATATGATGGGAAATTTCTTATTCCTCGCCAATGCAGGTACGGGTGGGGTTGGCTTAAATTTAGATTTAATCGAAACCAACTTATTTAACCTCACTCTAGTTTTAGGCTTTGTCATCGTCTTCGGACGCAAAGTCTTGACTAATATTCTCACCGAACGTCGAGCCACGATCGAGAACGCAATTCAAGATACCGAAGCTCGTCAAAAACAAGCTGCATCCGCTCTGGAAATAGCTAAAAAAAATCTGGCCCAAGCGCAAGCCGAAGCCGAACAAATTCGCCAAACGGCAATTACCAGTGCGGCAAATGCCAAAGCTGAAATCGCGGCCAAAACCGCAGCCGATATCGAGCGGATGAAAGAACTCGCAGCAGCCGATACCAATACCGAGCAAGATAAAGCCATCGCCGAACTCCGCGCGCGGGTGACTAAACTGGCTATGGAACGGGCAGAAGCTCAACTCAAAAACCTCTTGAACGACTCCGCCCAAGCGCAGTTAGTCGATCGGAGTATCGCGCTGGTAGGAGGTAACTAATGAAAGATAGTGCTATCGGTAGTGTCGTTCTGACCCCTTACGCAGATGCGCTGATGTCTTTGGCTCAGTCGCAAAACCTCGTCGATGAATTTGCGAGCAATTGTGCCGATCTCTTAGGTCTGCTAGATGAATCGCCAGAATTGACTCAAATTTTAGCAAATCCGATCGTCAAAATTGCCGATAAAAAAGCAATTTTAACTAACATCGTCGGCGATAAAGTTCATCCATTTATGTCCAACTTCTTGTCGATTCTAGTCGATCGCCGGAGAATTGGCTACTTGGCCGGAATTTGCAAGCGTTATCAAGCCATGATTCGCGACCTCAAAGGAATTGTCTTGGCAGAAGTCACTAGTGCGATTGCGCTAACTGACGCCCAGACTCAATCGATCCGCGATCGCGTCCAAGGCATGACTGGCTCTAGTAGTGTTGAAATCGCCACCAAAGTCGATCCAGAGATTATCGGTGGAGTCATTATTAAAGTCGGTTCTCAAGTCATCGACTCCAGCTTACGCGCTGAAATTCGCCGCTTAGGTCTGAGCATTGCTTAATTAGTGGATAGTGGATAGTGAATAGTGAATAGTGAATAGTGAATAGTGAATAACTAATAGCTAAACTCTTATATCTTAATCTTACTCTTCCTCTTTCTTCCCTCTGCGCTCTTTGCGTCTCTGCGGTAGAAAAAATATCAGTCATAAAAGTACTAGCAATCTTGGAAAGGTTTGGGATTGCGATAGTCAAAAACTTACATCAGTAATCAGTAAATAGATAATTATGATTAGTATCAGACCTGACGAAATTAGTAGCATTATTCGCCAGCAAATCGAACAATATACTCAAGACGTTAAATCATCCAACGTCGGTACAGTACTTCAAGTCGGCGATGGTATCGCTCGCGTTTATGGCTTGGATAAAGTCATGTCTGGGGAACTCGTTGAATTTGAAGATGCCAGCGTAGGTCTAGCTCTCAACCTTGAAGCCGATAACGTCGGTGTGGTATTGATGAGCAATGGTCGCGACATCCAAGAAGGTAGTGCTGTTAAAGCAACTGGTAAAATCGCTCAAATTCCCGTCGGCGATGGTATCGTCGGTCGCGTAGTTGACGCATTAGCTCGTCCCATCGATGGTAAAGGCGATATCGCCACTTCCACCACCCGCCTGATTGAATTCATGGCTCCTGGGATTATCGAACGCCGTTCGGTGTACGAACCCATGCAAACTGGGATTACCGCAATCGACGCAATGATTCCCGTCGGACGCGGACAACGGGAGCTGATCATCGGTGACAGACAGACTGGTAAAACCACCATCGCTGTCGATACGATCGTCAACCAGAAATCCGAAGATGTAATTTGCGTTTACGTCGCGATCGGTCAAAAAGCTTCCACCGTTGCTAACATCGTTAACGTCCTCGAAGAAGCTGGCGCGATGGCTTACACTGTCGTTGTCGCGGCAAATGCTAACGATCCTGCTACCCTTCAGTACTTTGCACCTTACACTGGTGCTGCGATCGCTGAGTACTTCATGTACCAAGGTAAAGCGACCCTGATTATCTATGATGACTTGTCCAAACAAGCTCAAGCATACCGTCAGATGTCCCTCTTACTCCGTCGCCCACCCGGACGCGAAGCTTACCCCGGCGACGTATTCTACATTCACTCTCGCTTATTAGAGCGCGCTGCTAAACTCAGCGACGAACTAGGTGGTGGTAGCATGACAGCTCTACCGATCATCGAAACTCAAGCGAGTGACGTATCTGCATACATTCCTACCAACGTAATTTCGATTACCGACGGTCAAATCTTCCTCTCCGCCGACCTCTTCAACTCCGGTTTGCGCCCAGCAATCAACGCAGGTATTTCGGTATCCCGCGTAGGTTCCGCCGCACAGACTAAAGCGATGAAAAAGGTTGCAGGTAAACTCAAACTCGAACTCGCACAGTTTGACGACCTCCAAGCCTTCGCTCAATTCGCATCCGACCTCGACCAAGCGACTCAAAACCAACTCGCTCGCGGCGCGCGGTTACGCGAAATTCTCAAACAGCCTCAGTACTCGCCACTATCTGTAGCAGAACAAGTTGCAGTCGTATATGCAGGTCTTAACGGCTACCTCGACGATATCGCCGTCGATAAAGTTGTCGGTTTTACTACCGCACTCAAAGACTACCTGAAAAACAGCAAACCTGAGTACGCTCAAACCATCAAAGACAACAAAATGCAGTTGACTGATGAAGCAGAAAATCTGCTCAAAGCGGCATTAACTGAGTGCAAAAAATCCTTCTTAGCCGCAGCTTAGAATCGATCGGGATAACCGAATCAAAGTAGAACCGTAGGGGTATCCTTTATTGGTACCCTTACATCTACGGGTACCAATAAAGGATACCCCTACATCATTTAATTGCGCGAACATCTAGCAATTAAGAATTACTAATTAAGAATTACTAATTAATAAATATGGCTAACTTAAAACTGATTCGCGATCGAATTCAATCAGTTAAAAATACTAAAAAAATTACTGAAGCCATGCGCCTCGTCGCAGCAGCTAAAGTACGTCGCGCGCAACAGCAAGTAATCGCCACTCGTCCTTTTGCCGACAGATTGGCACAGGTTTTATATAGCCTCAAAAATCGCTTGACATTCGCCGATGCGACTTCACCTTTCTTGCAACAACGCGAAGCAAAATGCGTTGGCATCTTAGTCGTAACAGGCGATCGTGGCTTGTGTGGCGGTTATAATAGCTCCATTATCAAAAAAGCCGAACTGCGCGCTAAAGAACTTAAATCGCAAGGTTTAGACTATAAATTTGTCACCGTCGGACGCAAAGCTACTCAGTATTTCCAACGTCGCAATCAACCTATCAGTGCTAACTACACTGGTTTAGAACAAATCCCTACTGCTGCTGAAGCAGGTAAAATCGCGGACGAATTGCTCTCGCTGTTCCTCTCCGAAAACGTAGACAGAGTTGAGCTAGTTTATACCAAGTTCGTTTCATTGATTTCGTCTCGCCCCGTAGTTCAAACCTTACTTCCCCTAACTCCCCAAGGTTTAGAAGTACCAGACGATGAAGTTTTCCGCCTGACTACTCGCGGTGGTACTTTCAGCGTCGAGCGCGAAAAAATCGACACCTCCGTGCAACCATTACCCAGCGATACGATCTTTGAACAAGATCCCAATCAAATCCTGGATGCACTCTTACCCCTGTATCTAAACAATCAACTCCTCCGCGCTCTCCAAGAATCCGCCGCCAGCGAACTTGCAGCTCGGATGACAGCAATGAACAACGCTAGCGACAACGCCAAACAATTGATCGGTTCGTTGACACTCAGCTATAACAAAGCCCGTCAAGCCGCAATTACCCAAGAAATTCTAGAAGTCGTCGGCGGTGCTGAAGCACTCCAAGGCTAGATTTGGTTTAGTAATATTAAAAAAGGTGTATGAAATTAGTTTCAGGCACCTTTTTTGTGTTTGGATTCGATCGATTTCAAATTTAGTATCATCTGAAACCCCGATGTGATAGAGTACCTACCTGAATAGTTTGAACTCTATGCAATAATACAGAAAATATATTTAGCTGGTTCGTAATTTATGACATCTAAAATTAAAAATATTTTGCTCTCATGGGTTAGCAAAAATAAAGATCTCAGCCAATTACTGAGAACGATTGAAGACGACACAATTAGAACTCTTGAAGAAGTGCAGGCATTGCTTCAAGCTTTGAAGCATTTAGTCCAGAAGATTCAATCATCTCAATATATAGTAGTAGACTATTCATCATCACCACTCTATCTTTTGGCAGGGTTATTACAAGGGATGGATTTTGATAATCTCACCAACTCAGATGGCGATACTTATAACGAAGTTTACCACACAGTCAATAGCTTAGCTGATGCCTGTGAAGCTCTAATCGATCGACAGATAGTAGATGAAGGGTTACCTTTTGCATGTAAAGTTTTAGCACTTTTCAATCATCCCCGCAATCCTAAATTTATCGCCCAGCTAGCAACTGACGATCGATTTAATGACGATTTTCTATGGCAAGTGGTATTTCAAATCTATACAGATACTATTAATAGTCAAATAGAAAAGCATAAAAAAGTTTCCTGGGATATTGTCGATCTACTACGAGATCCTCTCCCACAAAACTTCATGGGAATTACTTATCTAGATTTTTCTAATCATTTAGCTACATCAGGGGTTTTAAAGAATCATCCTTTTAATTGTTCTGCTGGCGTAGCTAGTTTGAGTAAATGGATTGAAGATCCCGATCCAGAAAATTTTAGTTATGCCAAAAGTGCAACAGTAGCTATTCCTTCGATCGATCTCGATTGGCAAACAGAACTATTAGAAATTGCTCGAAAGCATTCTTCTCCAATTGTGAAGATTGAAGTTGCCTGGGTGCTAGCAAAGTTAGACGATCCATCCGGAATTAGACAATTACAAGAATTTGCCAAAGATCCTAAATATGCACGAGAAGCTCAAAGCTACTTACAAGAATTTGGAATAGTAGAAGATCGAAACGACCTTACTTTTCAAGCCCAGATTGAAATGTCTAGCTGGTTAGCTCATCCACAGGAATTCGGTCGAGCACCCGATCTATTAGAACTGTTCGATACTCGAACTATTTATTGGCCGCCTACAGATGACAAAAGAACCGTTTGGTTATTTAAGTACGCTTATTATCAGCAAAACATCACTGGGCTGGGGATGGTAGGATCGATAACTTTTGCTTTGTTTTCAGAAACTACAACCGAGCTATCACCCGAAGAAGCTTATGCATTACATTGTTGTTGGGAATTGGAAATTAAGCAAGATCGTAGAGCACCTAAATCGAGAACAATTGCTGCGGGATTAAAAATTCTCCGAAAACACAATTGGCTATGTTAGGGCGATTGAAGTATATAGTAGCTAAAAAGTAGGGTGGGCAATGCCCACCAACCTAAGTCAAGCAGAGCAAGCAATCTGCCTATGCTATGTATACTTCGATATTTTTTACTACTTACTGGGAAGATTTACACGAATTAGCTCGCCTGCTAAAGAATCTTTGTCTCTTAATGCTAGATCGATTCTCTCGGCAAAGTTATCGCGATCGTCTTTACGTCTGGTGCTAGTACAAATTACTATACCGCGATGATTACAATCTCGTCTATGCAAATTTTTAAAATCATTATAATTCAGAGTTATGACTGCCCTATTTTCGGCTATTGCAAATTCTAATACTTCCTCATCAGGAATTCCCTGATTTGCGTTGCCAGCTTCTTGCACGGTTAGAATGTCATATCCTTTCTCTCTGAGTTTTTCTACGACTGGAAGCTCAAAATTTTCATCTGCATATAGTCTAACCATCTAGTCTGCCTGATTATCGGCAATTGCTAGATCGATTTCAGCAGGAAAAGTTTCAGCATAAAACCAAGCATTATTTAGATCGGTTTGTGTTAGTCCGGGATATGCTTCTAATATTTCTAAATCGTTAGCTCCCATTTGGCGAGATTGTAATAAGCTCCAAACTGGGATTCGCGTATTTCTAATTCTAGCAGCACCGCCTACAACTTCGGGAGTTTTATTAATTCCATCTAAGAGCTGAATAATCTCAGTTTTTTCTTCTGGCGATAATGTCAAAAGTTCTTGGCGAAGTTCTTTAGTAATCATAAATTCTCCTTTCTCGATCGCTCTAAAACTTCAGATAAATTAGATGGCGAGATTGAAGCTTTAGATAAACTAATAATTCAGAGCATCAATCTCGATCGATTAAAAATAATAACTACGATCGATCGTCGCCGATCGATAATTACTCGGCAGGCTCGATCGTACTAGTTAGACCGTTACTTTTGAGGACATCGCAGTAATGTTCGGCATGTTCTTGATTGCAGACGATTACCAAAGCCATTTCGTTCTGATGTGCTTCCATCATCACACTGATAGCCTTAGTTTCAGACATGTGGGGAATATTAGTCATCAATACCTGAACGACATGTTCCATGCTATTAAAATCATCGTTATGAAGCAGCACGCGGTAGTTGGGCGCGAGCTTCCGAGATGTCGAACGCTGTTCGATAGTTTCAACAGACACGCTTTAATTTCCTCTTTGATTAGAACTAGACAACTTTCTCTATTATGCCGCAACCAGAGGCTGGTTTGCTTGCGCTAGGGGAAATGTCTAACATAGTGAATAGTGCGATCGATTATCTCCACACTCAATTCACTCCATGACTACCACTACGCCGCTAATTTCCACCCAACCGCTTCCCGGTCAATATTGGCACTGGCGAGGCGAACAGATTTATTACGTGTGCGCGGGTGAAGCCAAATCTCACCGACCCCCGTTGCTCTTGATTCATGGCTTTGGCGCATCGACAGATCATTGGCGCAAGAACATCTCCGAACTCAGTCAAGAATTCCAGGTATGGTCGATCGATTTATTGGGTTTTGGGCGTGCGGCGAAGCCAGCTTGGACGTATAGTGCCGACTTGTGGCGGGCGCAATTGCACGACTTTATCACCGAAGTTATCGGTCAGCCTGTCGTCATGGCAGGTAATTCTCTGGGTGGATATGCAGCGTTATGTGTCGCTGCTGAATATCCCGAATCCGTTGCTGGGCTGATTTTGCTTAATAGTGCTGGCCCATTTACCGATAGCACTCATCCCAAAGAACCAAATCTATTTCAAAAAGCGATTAATAATCTACTGACAGGCTTTTTGCGTCACCCGATCGGTAATTCATTATTATATAAATTCGTCCAACGTAAGTCATTTATCCGCAACACGCTTAAGAAGGTTTATGTAGACCAAACTGCGG
>NZ_PVWO01000111.1 GCF_003003845.1 Chamaesiphon polymorphus CCALA 037
AGGTTCCCTCCCGTTTGTGTGCGACAAGACAGACCCCCCAGATCCGGGTTCTACGCAGCCACTAACCTAAAAAGTACGAGTCCGAAATCTGTGGGTAATGGATAGCCCCTTGATAAGGAGAGGGCTGGGGTGGGGGAAAGATCTCCGCAGCAACTCAAAAAAATTACGATCGCGCCGCAGGTTAAAAATCGAGCTAACTTGCCAATAACCCCAAAACTAGCATAATTATCTTGAGAGAAATGGTATGAATCAGACAGTTATCACTAAACAACAAGTTTTTATCTGTGGTTCTGCATTGCGCGGACAACCAGATCACTCGAATCTAGGTAACGCCAAATTTATCCGCGCCGTCAACACCCAGCCTCTCTATCGATTACATGCAGCCGAAAATGGTTGGCACCCAGCGATTTATCAAGTCGATGTCGGTGGAATTTCAATTCCTGGCGAAATTTACGAAATGACAGCAGAGGAGTTTAAATACTTAGCAACTAACGAACCACCCCACATGTACCCCACAGAGGTAAAACTAGCAGACGGAGAAGTTGCCACGGCATTTTTCTATCCACAAGAATTGGTAGATCGTTACAATTGGCCAGATATCTCCGATCTTGGCGGTTGGGCTGCTTATAAACAGGCACAACTGGAAACAGTTTCGTAAACTGAAACCAGTTAAGAAACATGGGGTGGAGATCTGTCGATCGAGTTATTTACGATCGCCACCCTAGCTGTTATAATTAAAAGTATCGTAGGGCACAGAAAAAGATTCGGACATACATTTCAGAGAGTAAAAAGTGTGTGGTGACAGGTTTGGAAGTGCCTCCTGCAATTAACCAATTGAGGAGGTTCGCAATGAAGTATTTAGACAGTAACAAAACTAATGTCGATCGCGATCGATGGGAAACTTACAAGCAACTAGAGCTAGTTTCCGATGCGATCGATAATCCAGCTCGCGATCGCGGTGGCTTTAAATTTGGAATCGATCGCGTTTGGCGAACTCTGCTGGGATTGTTAATGGATGAATTAGTCACAGAGCAACAGGTTGAATATCTCGATCGCTGTTGGCATGTAGATGCAAAAGATCGATCGCCATCGAAGACGCTACAACGATTTTTGACACTAATAAACTAGGGCATTGCTGGATCGAGGTAAGATTAGCCCTCACCCCGTCAGATCCTTCGGCTCTGACTCCCCTCTCCCAAGCTTGGGAGAGGGGCTGGGGGTGAGGGCTAAATCTACTCAAATACCTTCTGAATTATTGGCTTTAGCGGATGTTCGATCGAGCCATCCCGAACGAGATTTTTGTAAGTATTCACCTCGATCGCGAGTAATTCGGCCTGATGTCGTTCGAGACTCAAGGCTTGCAAACACGAATGCGACTCTCGCAGGTGCTCGATATCGGCTTCAAGTTGCTGAAGCTGTTGCTGGACGAATATTTGGTGCGATCGATGTAGCTGTAGATCGATCGTTGGTGGTGTATCTCGATTCAGATGGGCGCATACCTGTTGGAGTGCATCGCGACGGGCAAGTAGTTCGAGGTATTGTTGTTGCAAAGAGCGATCTTCGAGGAGGTTGAGTTTTGCCAAGAGTGGCTTGGTAGTTAAACCTTGGACTAGGAGCGTAAACCAGACGACACCAAAGGAATTGGCAATAATTTCATCGCGTCCGCAGATCGATAACGGTAAACCGATCGCCAATGAGATCGAGACAGAGCCGCGCAATCCCGTCCACCAGAGGATTGTTTGGTTTTGCCAAGAAATATTCGTGCGTGCCAACCAATTGGTGAGGGCGGTAAAACCATAAATAGTCAGGGCGCGGGTACCGACGATCGCGACAACTGCTACTGCGGTAGTTTCGATATGCTGAAGCAGCTTGGGGAGATGAATTTGGTCGCCCAGTAATAAAAAGAGAATCGAGTTGACTAAAAAGGTGACAAATTCCCAAAAATCTACCAGACTCGATCGCTTGTGGGGTAACACTCCTGGCTGAGTGCTAAAGTTGCCGATGACTAATCCCGTGGCAACCACGCCAAACACGCCCGAACCGCCCAACTCTTCTACCAGCAGGTAACTACCATAAGCCGCCACCAGCGTCAGCGATTGCTCGACCCAATCTAACTCATAACGTTGTGTCAGGACTGCAAAACACAACCCGATCGTTCCACCTACACCCAACCCAATCCCCGTCACGACAAAGAACCGGACGATCGTCGTCGCCAGATCGAACGACTGCGGACTGACTGCCAGCTCGACCAATACGCCAAAAGCCACTACCGCCGCACCATCATTTAACAACGCTTCGCCCTCTAGCAGCGTCGTCAACCGCTTGCTAGCTCCAACTTCGCGAAATATCCCCAACACTGCTGCCGAGTCTGTAGCAGACAAACAGCCCCCAACCAGTAGCGATGTCATCCACGGGATACCCACAAATTGATGTAACGCCCAACCCACACCCGCGATCGAAATAACAACACCGCCCACTGCATACAGGCTACTGGGCAAAAATTCCTGTTTCAATTCCGACCACCGCAGATTCCACGCCGCCTCAAATAGTAATGGTGGCAGAAATACCATCAAAATCAGCCCTGGCGACAGGTGTAGCAATCGCACATCTACTAGTGCCAAGCCCAAACCTACCACTAACAACAGCAGGGTGTATGGCACTTGGCGCAGGGGTGCAAAAATTTTGGGTAAGCTAGCCGCAGTTACCGCAACTAATAAGACGATGAGGAATTGCTTGAGATCTTCTTCGATCGCAACATCCGTAGCACTCGTTAAAAAGCTCATTAGATTTTGGATTGATGAAGCTAGTGGTGGTTACCGGAGCGGTTCTAGTCGCACCAAGAACGGATCGACGCCGCTGCTTGTGCCGGAGCCGCAGACGCGCGATGGACTCCAGACAAGCGGCACATTCGCCTGGAACGTGTTCTCACTGACAGTCGCGATGCCGAGTGGGGTGCGTCGGCCATCCTTGCCCAGCATCACGGCTCTAAGTGAGTAGGTGCCCAGCGGCAGATCCTTCAGGCCATCCTCGCTCGCAGGGTACCCCAGCACTGCCTCCCTTACCAGCACCTGCGATCGGGTGCCATCGAAGAGCGGCCCTGACGGGGTGAGGGTGAATTCGATGGCGCGGGCGCGTTCGCGCACGGTGTCGTCTAGCCACATCACGATCGAAGCCCCGAAGTGTTCGTTCGAGAAGCCGACTCTCCCAGTGAGCTGCCACCGGAAGTTACGCACGGCACCCTGGCTGACGGCGAAGGAGTTGTAGTCGGTCGGTCTGGGCATAGCGAGTTGCTGGCAGACAGTACCGCCAGCATAGGGGCGTTCGATGAATGCCTGGATGCGATAGGTGGTCTTGAGCAGGTCGCCGATGCGGTAGCGTCCGTTCGCCCCCGTCGTGGCTTCAGCCCGTCCGTAGAGGAAGTCGGCATTGAGGCGGACGCGAATATCCGCCAGGGGTCGGCCCTGCGTGTCGAGGGCGATGCCGGATACAGTCAATGGTGCCGACGATCGCGGTGCGGCGATCGTCGGAGTGCTAATACCGAGAACCAGGGCGCAGGCGGGGACGAGGTAGCGGAGAATGGGTCGGAGAGTTGATTGAAGAGAATACATGCGCTGAATGCTCCAAACAAACAACTTTGTGAAGAAAAAGCCTAATTAATTATATGCCGATCGTAAAATTCGCGCTCCTTCTTTAACAGACCTCAAAAAGTAAAAAGATATCGTGTAAGGTGGGCACTGCCCACCAGCTACGGTTTCGATCGTTGCTAATCCTAATACCGTGTGCAGATCGAGTATAGAGTTCATATTTAACTAAACGATCGAAGATTTACGAGCGTGTTCGATATACGCCGCAGTAGCTAGTAATGACACGATCGTCAGTGGAAATGTCAAACTCCACCAAGATTCTGATAACAACACAAAAAAGGCTGCGGCTAGTCCGCCTAGTGCAAAGCCCACAATTACCGGAACGAATCGACCCATTCGTTCCCAGGCTTCAGCCGCTTCTTGCTGACTGGCTTCACTTGCTGGAGCTAATTTCGCACTTACGAGTTGCACTAAATCGATCGTCAGTTGGGTAGTATTTCCCGTCATTACGGTTGTCGGAATATAGCTTTTAAAAACTCCTTTGGCTTCCTTCATCAGCGCGTTTTGAATTGCCATCGCGACTACTCCAGAAATCCCGATCGGTAGGATATATTCTTCCTGAACATCTAACAGTAATGCAGGGGAAAGTTGGGTACCAATTACCAAGAAAATACCTAACGCGATCGCTTCAGCAGTTAGTAATACGGCAAATACCGACCACTTTTTATGCCGTGCGTATCGGGCTAGCAACGAAGTGAGGGCAACCGTGATAATAAAGGTGGGTAACATCAGCAACCGTGTCATCGTGGTTTCGGCATCTTCGCTGACAAAAGACGAACCTGCTAGGGCGATATTACCCGTGACATGGGCGGTGAAAATGCCAAATAGGATGATAAATGCCGATGTATCTACAAATCCGGCTACCCAACTGAGCAAGAATCCCGCAGGTACATCCGCGACTAGAAAGGCACTCAAATTCGGAATGGCGTTGTTCCGTGGGGCGACTGTCATCGATCGTGCTCCCGATTTACTAATTTATTCAGTAGTCTAGGCGATCGATCTCCATCGGTTTCGTCTCTAGAGATACATAAATAGAAGGTATTTTCGTATACAGTATACAATTAACGAATGCGGCAAAATAGACCATACATAGCTTGTCGTAATATTTCTAGAGATCCTTTGGGTAGCCGAAGGAGCGAAATAATTAACGTTCGGGATGGGATAAGAGGATCGGAATATGACACGAAGAGACGAAGTTAGTACTTTTAGCGAGCATGAGTTACCTGAAGCTCAAAGTTTTCCGAGCATGGGGACGCAAGGCTCGGAACTCATCTATGGATTGCACGACAAACCACCCGTAGTCGAGTCGATTTTTGTGGCGGTGCAGCATTTTTTAGCCGCATTCGTCGGTATTGTCACACCGCCGCTAATTATCTGTACCAGCTTGGGAATCGATGCCGCCAATACCAGTTTTCTGATTAGCATGTCGCTATTTGCCTCTGGCATCTGTACCTTTATTCAATGTAAGACTTTTGGGCCGTTAGGATCGGGTTTACTCAGCTTGCAGGGTACTAGTTTTGCCTTTCTCGGTGCGATCTTGGGCGTAGGTAACACCGCAATTCAGTCTGGGAGAACGCCCATTCAGGCACTATCATTAATTTTTGGCGTTTGCTTTTTTGGTGCATTTGCCAATGTGATGCTGAGTCGCTTCCTGCATTTATTGAGCAAAGTCGTCACCCCAATCGTGTCGGGAAGTTTGGTAATGCTGATTGGGCTGAGTTTGCTCAAAACGGGTATTACCAGTATGGCAGGCGGCACGGCGGCATTAAAGGACGGTACATTTGCCAACGCCCAAAACCTAGCTTTGGGTTTTGGCGTATTTGCGATCGTGATTATCTTGACGCTGGCTAAAAATCAATATATCCGGATGGGGGCGATCGCGATCGGGCTAGTAATCGGCTATATCATCTCTGCATTCATGGGCATGGTTGATTTTAGTAATATTAGCAAACTGCCGCTGGTGAGTCTGCCGATACCTTTCCGCTACGGTATGAGTTTTGAAATCGGCGCGCTGATTCCGTTTCTAATTCTCTACCCACTCACTGCCATTGAATCTGTGGGCGATCTTACTGCTACTTCAATGGTTTCCAAAGAACCGATCTCCGGTTCCGTGTACATCCGCAGAATCAAAGCTGGAGTGCTAGCCGACGGCTTTAACTCGTCTTTGGCGGCATTACTCAATACCTTCCCAATCACCACCTTCAGCCAAAATACAGGCGTGATTCAGATGACGGGTGTGGGCAGTCGCTATGTCGGCTTCTTTGTTTCTGGCATTTTAGTATTACTCGGACTGTTGCCGATCGTCAGTGGTGCCTTCCAGTCGATTCCCCAGCCAGTTTTAGGCGGAGCAACTACAGTCATGTTTGGCTCGATTGCTGTGGCTGGAGTCAAAATTATTGCATCTGAAGAGTTAGATCGTCGATCGACAATTATTATTGCAGTTTCCCTCGCACTGGGATTGGGCGTTGTGTTCGTACCAGAGTTATTTAATAATCAGCCTGCTCTCATCAAAAATATGTTTGCATCGGCAACTTCGACAGGCGGTTTAACTGCTATTTTGCTCAGTTGGTTGTTACCCCAACCGTCAACATCTACCGATCCGGTAGTCTCGACAGAAAGAGAGATTGCCTAACAATATTGGCGATCGCTGCCATTTTAATTTAGTTATTACCGATTATTTCATCTTACCAAGTGGAGATTTATCATCTAATGCTCGAACGAATCATTCGCCAATTAAGTGTAGCAATTGCCATCTCGATCGCGATCGTTGGCATGTGGGCAACTGTCCAAACCGTTGACGCTCAAGCTGCTGTTGTAACTGAATCCATACCAAATAATGACATCGTATTATTAGCAGATGTTGGCATTCCCACAACTGAAGCCAAACCCTCGTTAGTCGAACAAGCCAAAACATTAACCGGAACGACAGATGAGGAGGCCAAAGCGACTGCTAAAGCCGAGAAAAAGGCGGCTAAAGCTGAAGCTAAAAAAGCTAAAAAATTAGCTAAAGCTGAGGCTAAGGCAGCTAAGAAATTAGCTAAAGCTGAAGCCAAAAAAGCTAAAGAGTTAGCTAAATCTGAAGCCAAAGCAGCTAAGGTGACAGCCAAAACGGAAGAAAGTGAATCTAAATCGTAGCAAATAATCGAATTACACTCACACTATAGCAATCCTAAATGATTTGTGAGAATTATGAGATCGAGCTATTCTCATCCTTACGCTTGCGCTGCTCCAGCGGCAGTCACTACGCGAATGAGATAATTCAATCCACGCTATTCTTACAGATCGAATAGGACTGCTATATATCTAATCTAGTAATCTTACTTCGATGAAGAGTATAAATATGAAGCGATTTATTGTTTCGATTTTAGTCAGTTTAATTATTATATTCGGCGCAACTAATTTGGTACGAGTGTCGCCATCGATCGCCGCCACCGCTACCGCACCAGCAGTCGAAAAAGGCATAGACGCGATCGAGCAATTGAAAACGACAATTTTGCCTCAGATTCAAAACATCCTGACACCAGAACAACAAAAACAACTCGAAACTGCGGTGATTAGCGATAAAGGCAGCATTCGCAAGGCATTTAAATCGTTAATGCTGACACCAGATCAAAAAACCAAACTGGCGGCGGTGTTTAAGTCATTGCCTAAAAAGGAGATTTTTACCTCAATGACTCCAGCCCAAAAACGACAGTTTTTTATGACTAAGAACGAGATATTTTTACCAACTTCTGAAGAAATAGCCACATCCAAGTCAAAGCCAGATAAATAGTCATTAGACCTCCTGCATGAATATGAAATTATGGTGTTGGTAGTGGATAGAAATATGGTTCCTATTATCTAACTCGATCGGATGTAAATGCTCGATTTGGGATTTGTACAGGAGGTCTATTACTGGGATTGTGCAGCTATGAATTCGACGAGTGAAGCTCGAATACACCAAGTTTTTTATTCTAGTCTGGTGACTGAATATATTACGCCCCAAGGTAAAGATTTTGCCTTTAAACGATGGCATCATCGCTTGGTAAATCGAGCTAAAAATCATCCTGGATTTATGCGATTCGATCTGTGTCCGCCACTCAGATGTATAGATCCGGTAGTAAAATGGTACTCGATCGTTCACTTCGATTCGCCAGAACATTTAGATAGCTGGGTGGGATCGATCGATCGTCAACAGTTAGTAGTATCGGGACGGCAAATTTTTCATGCTTACCGATTTAAGTCATTTACCACCGGATTAGAAGGGTGGTTTTCTCACCAGCAGGGTGGAGCCGAACGCCCTAGTTTAAGCTCTCCCGCTTGGAAAAAAATTTTGACAGTGGTGGTGGGATTGTACCCCACGCTGATGATTCAATCTCAGTTATTTTCGGCTCTAGGTATCTTCAATTCTTGGTCGCCAGCAAGTAGGATGCTAATTAATAACCTAATTACATCCTCAATTTTGACTCTGATAGTCATGCCATTTATATCGCAAAAGCTACATTTTTGGTTGCAGCCAACCGATCTGCTCGCATCTAGAAAAAACGATCTGACGGGTGCATTTATTGTCATAACTATATTGGGAGTAATGATGGTTTTGTTCGATCGCTTTTAGTGCGCGCTCTCTCTAGAAGAGCTGAGTCTGGTGCGACAGCTACTGTCTGACAGATAAATCTATCGATCGATAGATTTGACGGCTAGAGGAGCTTGCTTTGTAACGATCTGATGAATTCTCGAAGAATATCAGTTTTAGTTCTTTGGGTTTTTTCTGAATATGCTTCAAGAATGTCAATATCTTGTTGGAGCAATTTGATGTTCAATTGTCTGGCAGATTTTATACGCACGGATCTTTACTGGGCTAGATGTATAAATAATTCGATTGTGAAAGCTTGTCTGAATCTAACACGATCGTTTTTAGGACGAGCGGAATTTGCCTGAGAAACCCAATTCTCAATTCTCAATTCTCAATTCTCAATTAATTTAACACCAATTTACTCGATCGAAGTTCCAACTACTAAGCTAGTTATGACTCGATCCTCGATTGGCGTATTTTCTGTTATTTTACTAATTACTCCATTTATTTTGCAATATTTTATTTCGCTAATTATTCTCTCTATTCTATACTTGCGACCCTTATGTTTAAAATAATCTCCGATCTCCCAAGGATACAATACAGAAGTACTTATTTCGACAGTTACTTTGTGGGCTGAAACCATTTGGCGTGTGCTCATAATTCGATAACCGTAAAAACAACTTAATAAACTATTTTAGCTATTGAATCTTGTTATTTTCTCTAGTTAAAACTATAAATAAATCGTGCCGATAATTTTGTTGTTACTGCTACGATCGATCGGCGATTTTGCACAGATTGCATCTTGCAGTTTTGATATTTGCAAATACTAGTACTAAAAGGCATAAGTAAAGTAACCGTTGCCGATACTCTACCAACTCCCAACTCTTCCCGAAATAGTACTATAATTTACGCTGCTCACTACTCAACAGGCTGAGAATTAAAAGACAAATGTAGTCCTAATTACACCAACGAAAGCATCGCGATTGTCGCTATTATGATTGGGCGCAGTCAACCAAATAATCCCTGGCGTAATGGAAATATCTTTGGTGAGTGCGTAACGGTAAAAGCCCTCAATGTGGAGTCCTGTATCGCTGTCGCTTCTAGCATTTAGTCCGCTTAACAGAGCTGTCGTACCTGTAAGTTTCGGCTGCATTCCGATAATCAGACCGCCTAAATTTCCTTTCTGCCCCAAATCTGGAAAGGCTAGCGTTAAGGCATAAGTCCAGATATCGCCATCACCCCGCACCGCTCCTGTAACTGCGCGCGCGTTGGTATAACCAACCCAGCCACCTGCTTGCAAACCTGGAGAGAGCTTGAAATTGGCCGCCACGCCGTAAGAATTAGAAGAAATGGCTCGACCTGACAAATTAGACAACACGCTCCCAGTGCCGCTATTGAGTCCATTATCGCTATAGGCATTGACATAAGTGAGTGCGATCGTGCCAAATTTGGGCGTAAAGACAACTTGACCGAGCGCGGCGTAGTTGCCGCCAAAGAAACCCGCTCCCTGGGCGGGATTATTGGCTTGGCTGGCTAAATAACCGACTTCTAACTTCAAGTCTGGACTCAATCTGATATTTGCCGCGCCACCCGTATCGAAGCCCAAGCGGTAGATGGGATTGTAGCGTCCAAAGCGCGACAGACTCGCTTGTGAGTCACTGGCTAACGGGTTGACGATATTGTCGAGCACATCGATAAAGCCAATATTAAAGCCAGTTGCCGCCGTTAATTTCACGCTATTACTAACGGGAAAATCGTATTTGAGTAGACCCAGAAAAGCTGCATTGGTAGTATCGCTACCAGATTGAAAACTCAGCCGAGTTTCATTACTCGGAGATGTATTAGTTACCGGACGCGGCTCGATAACATTACTAGCTTGAATGCGGGTTGTGAGCAAATCTTTACCCGTGAAGCTAGTATTAAAGTTAATCCTCACTCGATCGGATAAAGTGGCATTATAGTTATCGCTTTGACCGTTACCACTGGCACCGCCAAAGGCATCGGTGAAGGCAAAAATTATCTGTCCGCTCAGTTTGCTGGTCGTCGAAAATTGCTGTTTTTCGATCGTATTTGCCTGCGCCTCGACACGATCGACTCGTTGGCGTAAGGTGGTTAACTCTGTAGCAAATTCGGCTTGCAACCTGCGGATTGTCTCCAAATCTGCCTGAGTAGCGGCATCTGTTGGGGCTGAAGCGATTGCTGCTTTAACTCGATCGAGACAAATATTTAATCCGGTGGCAAATTCAGCGCGAGTTAGCTCTCGATCGGGATATTCAGGATTACAATTATACCTCTGGGCTAAAAACTCCCAATCTTCAAACACTCGATCGGTCTGCTGGATTTTTGGAGATTTCGATCGGTTCGCCTCAGTGCTATTTGCTTGACTTAATTGCACTTCTGTTTCGATCGATCGAGCGAATGTTGGAGTCGCTGTAAATAACAAGACCGAAATTAATGACCACCAAATTTTCATTGTATTTATCCTCACATAAATAAGCAGAGTAAAACTGTAGGAACATCAGATCGACGCTCCTACCTATCGATCGAAATTGCCCAACCTAATGCAAGATTTGCGATAAAAACTTACGGGTGCGCTCGTTTGTCGAATTATTAAAAAACTTATCGGGCGTTGTATCTTCCACCAACATCCCCTCAGCCAGAAAAATGACTCGATCGGCAACTTCCCGTGCAAACCCCACTTCATGAGTCACGCACACCATTGTCATCCCCGATTCTGCCAGTCCGCGCATCACATCCAAAACTTCGCGCACCATCTCTGGATCGAGAGCGGAAGTCGGTTCGTCAAACAACATTACTTTGGGTTTCATTGCCAATGCACGCGCGATCGCGACTCGTTGCTGCTGTCCGCCCGAAAGCTGCCCTGGATACTTGTTTGCCTGATGGTCGATACCCACTCGCTTCAATAGAGTCATCCCCAAATCTTCGGCATCGGCTTTAGACATACCCCGCAGGTGAATCGGTGCTAAGGTCACGTTACCGAGAATCGTCAGATGCGGAAATAAATTGAATTGTTGAAACACCATCCCCACCTCTCGTCGCACTAATTCGATGTTTTTGGCATCGTGGGCGATGAGGATACCATCGATCTCAATACTGCCTTTTTGATAGGGTTCTAGGGCATTGAAGGTACGAATGAATGTAGATTTGCCAGAACCAGATGGCCCCATTAAGACTACAACTTCGCCTTTATTGACTGTCAAGCTCACGCCTTTAAGGACGTGGAACCCATTGTCATAGGTTTTCTCAACATTTTTGGCAACGATAATTGGCTGTATTTCTTTGGTGCTAACGGTTGAGTGAGTCATTTCCGATCGAGGGTAAGACATGGGTGTTGTTCTCCTTGAATTTCAAGTTTGGTTCGGAGTCTCTGTTTGGGGTGGTTGGGTGCGTGGTGGAGATCTACCCACCCCGCCCGTTGGGCACCCCTCCGAGGAGGGGATTTTTTAGCGTGATGAGGTGTAGCCTTCGGCTCACTAGATGCGTCGCATCTCTAGAATCAGGGTGAAGGTAAATTAACTAACATCGAAGTCCAGTAGTCCCTCTCAGCCGCAAGGCGAGAGTAGAAAATCCCCTCCTCGGAGGGGGGCCCGTAGGGCGGGGTGGGTAGATCTCCGCAGTACCCTCAAACACCTAAGCAGGTGGAGTCAAATCGGGGAGCGGCTCGTTAAACCACTTCAACGAGAGTTCGTTTAACTTGCCAGACTGCTTCATCGCCGTGATGATGGCATCGACTTTGGCGACTAGTTGAGCATCGCCCTTGCGGATACCCACATAGCAAGGAGAATTTTTCATAATGTACTTCTTCTCGATGTTTTGGGCGGGATTATCTTTGGTAATCTTGGCAGCAACCACATTACCAGTCGCAATTAAGGGCACTTGCCCAGAAACCAGTGCCGCAGCCGTAAGACTGTTATTGGCAAATCGTTTGACGGTAATTGTTTCGGATGAAAGTTTCGAGAGTTCTAAATCTTCTAGCGATCCTTGAGCGACACCAATTGTTTTCCCCTTGAGATCTTCGGCAGATTTTACAGCCGATTCTGGTAAACCATATACACCCGAAAAGAAGGGCGCGTAAGGTTGAGAAAAATCGATAATCTTGGCACGATCTTTGTTTTTACCTAAACTAGAAATCACTAAATCAGCTCGATTGGTTTGTAAGAACGGCACCCGATAGTTACCGATCGCCGGAATCAGTTCTAGATTGACTTTCAGCCCTTTAGCAATCTCATTGGCTACGTCAATATCGTAGCCGCGCAGCGTCATTTTGGGACTCATCGAACCAAAGGGTGGGAAATCATCGGGAACCGCAACGCGTACCGTTCCTGCTGCCATAATTTTGTTGAGAGTTTGGCCGGGAATTCCCTTCGGTGGCACCACTTCAGCAGTGTTGATGATGGCCATTTTAGTTGCCGAAGTGGACGAGCCAGAACAAGAAGCGATGCTTACCGAAAGTAGCAGGCTGGCGAAAAATAACACGATCGCGCGATGCCAGCGATTTGGTAAAAATTCTTTGAATACTTGCACCATGCTAAACCTCCTATGCTTTATAAGTCAGTTTCTGCTCCAATCGCTGGCTCCAAGCCGAGAGCGGATAGCACAGGGCAAAGTAAAGTAGCCCCGCCAAGGAAAATACCAACAGCGATTTTAAAGTGACATTATTAATCTGAGTAGCAACGCGAGAAATCTCGGCAAAACCGATAACCGATGCCAGCGATGTGCCCTTGATAACTTGCACCAAAAACCCGACGGTGGGCGCGATCGAGAGTTTCACTGCTTGCGGTAAAATTACCAGCCGGAGCTGCTTAAAATAGCCAAATCCCAACGCCGCCGAAGCTTCCCACTGTCCTCTAGGAATTGCCTCGATCGAGCCGCGCCAAATATCGGCTAAAAACGAACTCGTAAATGTGGTTAAAGCCACTGTCGCCGCCACCAGTGGCGATAAATTAATGCCAAATACCACCGAAATACCAAAAAAAGCCAGAAACAACTGCAGTAATAACGGCGTTCCTTGAAAGAACTCGATATAAACCAAACTCAACCATTTGACCCATCTAATCGAAGAAATCCGCATCAGCATAATTCCAAAGCCAACGATACCGCCAACAATAAACGCGATCGCCGATAAAATAATCGTCCACTTAGCCGCCACCACCAAATTAATTAAAATTTGAGATACAGTAAACTCTTCCATCGTTGAATCTCTAAGTTAATAAAAATTTAGCTATCAATTATCAATTATCAATT
>NZ_PVWO01000584.1 GCF_003003845.1 Chamaesiphon polymorphus CCALA 037
GAGACAATCGGCGCGGGTTTCACCCCGTTGGCAACCAAAGCTCCCGCAGGTTCCTCCGCAATGCGCGGCAATTCCGTCGGTACCGTACCGGGATTTTGCGCCCACATGCCCAAGAGCGCATCGACTAAACCATTACCCCCAGCGGCGGTATTTGTCACCGAGACATTAGGCACGATGCGGACTTGGCGTTCGCCGACGATTTGCATTACTTGGAGCGAAGCATAAGCCTGTTCGCCCAGTGCGTCTACCCCAGCTTTGTAAGCATCCGCTTTGGCTTGCCCGATCGATCGAATCCCTTCGGCTTCCCCTTCGGCGGCTTTGACTTTGGCGGCGGCTTCGAGTTCGGCGATGCGGACTCCTTCCTCGGCGGTGACGACTTGATTTTGAATTTCAGCTAGAGCGGTAGCGCGAACTAATTCCTGACGTTGCACTTGGGCGATGCGTTGGACTTCGTAGGTTTTTTCCTGCTCTTGGGCGATTTTGCGATCGGTTAGAGTTTGCATCAATTCGGGAGGTGGTGTAATCATCCCGATTAAGGTATCTACCGCTTGAACGTCATACTGTTTGAGAGCTTGGCGAATGTGCTCGGCGGCTTCGGCTTGGCGTTCGCTGCGCGCGGTGAGGAAGTCGAGGATCGTGTATTCCTGCGCGGCATTGCGGAAATAATTGGCCACGATCGGGCGTAAAACTTGGTCGATGAGGTTTTGCATCGAACCGAGGCGGGAGATGACTTTGGGGGCATCTAGGGCACCGATGTGGATGATTTGGAACACCTCGATCTCGAAGGTAAAACCATCGTGAGAGAGTAGTTTCAGGGCTTGGAGTTCGGCATCGTAACCGTGTTTGCCTGTAAACCGCGCGGTAAAGTTGAGGACGACATTCGTAGTCGGGACGAGTTGGACTTCCATTACCTGTTTATTCAGCGGATGTTTCCCTGGATAAATCGGCTCCACCCACACCCCTTTATCGCCCTTGCGGACGATATTCCCGTGGGTAAAAGCATCCCCACTAACATCGGAATGCGACGCGCCTACATAGGAAATTACCACGCCGACATGACCGATCGGCACCGTTGTCATGGCGATTTGTTCGACATGGACGAACCAGGGATTGAGATTCCAAGAGCCAGATAAAATTACTTGCTCCTGCAACCCGCGTCGCCCACCAGCAGCGATAAATTTTTGGGCATCTTGATAGTTATCGTGTTTGGGAATCGGTTCGCCTGCAATTTCGCCAGCTTCGATCGGTTTACCATCTAGCGTCGTAACAATGCCCACCCGTTCGGAATCGATTTGTTGCAGTTTCATCTGAGCTGGCGTCATTCCATATTGATGACAGTTAGCTGAAGTAATCACTTCAAAAATCGCTGTATTAATCCGATATCTACCTGTAGTGAGAATATCGAGTTGACGACCTTTTTCGCCACCATTTAATAAGAAGCTGCGGGCATCTTGAAACCGATCGCAATCCAATCTTTTGCCTAAAATTCGATCGGCAGGAATCTGTCCGCCATCACTAGCGACAATTAAACCAATTTCATCTTGCGGAATCGTAACTAAGGGTTCTTTTTTGACTCCATACTGCCAGGGAAAGTACCCAAAATACCAACCGGGGGCGAGCGTATCGGCTTGCAATCCCGCTTCGCCATTGAGCGCGACGAGCCGTCCTGGGGGCAGATTTTTGGTGGAGAATTTCTTAGTTACAATCCCGACTTCCGACTCGCCGACAGAAATTAAGCCCACAATCCACCCAATTTTAGGTAAGAAAATAATTAACAATACGCCGCTACCAAAGAGCCAAATCCACCCCGGTAAGCCGGATTGTTCGCTAGTAGTATCGACTCTATCGATCGCGGGCAAGTTATCGCTAGTTTGAGCGCGAGCGGGGGGCTGAATTACTCCAGTCGCTAATGTTAAGCCTACCGCGATCGCCAATAATTGTTTGAATAACATCTTTATCATTACCTCGTGTAAGTATCGATTTACAAGGTTGTCAGCAATGCGACGATCGATCGGGCAAAAGGGTCAGCCTCTGCCAACTTATCGGTGCATCCGCATCTAGATGTTGTATTGGGTAGGCGGAGGTAAGTTATGCGATCTGGGAGTAGATGAGTAATGGGTAATGGTTAATGGGTATCATCTGTCCCTCCACTGGACACCTGCACGTTCCTCCCTACATGGATACCTGTCATCAATCCGCAGCCTGGATCGCTGGATTCGACAACCCCAAAGATTACGCTCCTGCGATCGAATCATAGATTCGGATCTAGCTAGATTGTCGTTTTTTTTAATCGTCGATCGTTAATCGAGAATTAACACCATCAAAATTAACGCAACATTGATTTAAAACATCTCTACCAATTAATACTCGATTTTCTAAACTTTTGCTTTCACAGCCATACACCCTAACTGCCCGAACGCATTTTTCACCCAACCAAATATTTGCATAACAAGCATAGCCATCTACTCTACCACCAGCAACTCCAGTAATCTCTACATAGCTATCGACTATCGACAGATCGAGACTAGAAATAATTTCTAATGGAATTAATGTACAATCCGAACCTGTATCGAGAAAAGCATCGATCGAATATTCTCCATTCTTATCGAGCCACTCTGGTGCTGTAATTTTGATGCCGATAATCGGTGCTAACGGTAAACCGTTGCCCACATTAACATAATTAAAGCTCTGCACTATTCCGATTTAATTGATGAAAATACTCCCGCCACAGATAAATGTGGCTCTTCTAACCAGACTTGCTTGATTAGTAAATCTCGATAGCCATAAGTTTGATAAACTCGTTCTACTAAGTCTCGTTCGTTGAGATCGTGGTCTAAAACCCGACCATCTTCAAAAGCAATAAATTCACCCAAATATCGATCGACTAATTCGGATTTCATACTCTGATACAAATTTTTTTGTCGTTCGATATATTCGAGTCGAGATGCTGCCAGATGTCTATTGGTATTCATCGGAATGCCTACTCTACGATCTCAATTATAACTCGCTAAGATCGATTAATTCTCCACTATCCCATCAGTTCTTCATTCGATCGAAATGCATCGTCCATCCATTCATAGATCTGGATCGAACAAAACCCACCCTCCCCACCAGGATCTAAAAAGATCTACCAATCCCAACATCAAAGAGCAGAGGGTTAAAAAGTCCCCGAAGGCACACAAACACTTACGGTTCGCTCATTTTCAGGGAGGGTCATCAGATTGTGGCCCAAGGCAAGTATAAATCTCAACTGGAAAGTT